>NZ_JBFSVE010000037.1:0-53997 GCF_041467715.1 Vibrio sp. 10N.247.311.14 | reverse complement strand
CGTAGAGGACTTTCACCTCCTAGATCAACGCCATGCTCGGCGCACAAACAAAAACAGCGCCAATTTAGGCGCTGTTTTTCGTTGTTGTCTTGGCTATTTCAAAAAAAGAGTTAATACATTAAGCGATAAAAATCTGAGCCAGTGCATAACCTAAGCAACATGCGCCGACCACACCAATTAAACCAACCGACATGAATGAGTGGTTGAAGTACCACTTACCAATCTTGGTTGTGCCAGAGACATCGAAGTTCACTGTTGCGATGTCTGATGGGTAGTTCGGGATAAAGAAGTAGCCGTAAACTGCTGGCATCAAACCGATAAGCAGTGCTGGATCTAATCCTAAGCCAAGGCCAACAGGTAGCATCATACGTGCAGTCGCCGCTTGAGAGTTCACCACAACCGATACGATGAATAGCGCTAGAGCAAACGTCCATGGGTAATTGGTCACCATTTCAACGATGCCAGACTTGAACTGAGGCATTGCGTATTGGAAGTAGGTATCCGACATCCAAGCGATACCGAAGATCGCAATCGCCGCCACCATTCCCGATTTGAATACCACACCGTTTGGCACATCTCGCGGGTCAGTTTTAGTCGCCAGCAAAATGATACCGCCGAAGCAGAGCATCATCATTTGGATGATCACCGACATCTTGATTGGCTTGTCGCCGTCAACGATGGTTCTGATCTCAGGCACCATCGCCACGATAACAATCACCACAATCGACAATAGGAAAATCAAAACCGCATTACGAGCCGAGGTTGGCAGCACTTCATCCAAAGACGTCGCAGTAGTGCTTTCGATACGCTTTTTCCACTCAGGATCTTTTAGACGAGCTTGGTATTCAGGATCGTCGTTCAGTTCTTTGCCGCGTTTCAGGCTGTACAAAGAAAGCAAAAACGTACCAAACAGCGTTGCAGGCACCGTCACCATCAAAATGGAAAGCAGTGTAATAGAGTGTTGAATATCAGAAAGCTGCGCGAGGTAGTACACCACAGCGGCTGAAATTGGAGATGCGGTAATAGCTAGTTGAGACGCAACTGACGCTGCCGCCATTGGACGCTCAGGACGAATACCGTTCTTCAGTGCAACATCGCCAATGATCGGCATGATGGAGTAAACCGCGTGGCCAGTACCCAATAAGAAAGTCATCGAGTAAGTCACGAACGGAGCTATCAGGGTAACGCGTTTCGGGTTCTTTCTAAGCACCCTTTCCGCCACTTGCAGCATGTATTTCAAACCACCTGCCGCTTCGAGAATCGAAGCACAAGTAACAACGGCGAGGATGATCAGCATCACGGTGACAGGTGGAGACGTTGGTGGCATCTTGAAGACAAACACCTCGATAACCAAACCAATACCAGAAACAACACCTAAGCCAATACCGCCATACCGAGATCCGATATAAAGGACGACTAATAAAAATAGAAACTCAAAATACAACATAAGCAACCCTGCTAAAAGTGTGGACTAATGTTATTTTCTCCCTAAGCTCAGCCATTTACTTATTGCTTGGTCACACTATGATTGCAGGCTCCCGGTAATTGTTTTTTATAAGATTATGGTCACGTAAACAGACCTGTAAGTTTATGAAATGTAATAAGAAGCCAGACGCACAAGCTAGATTTGTTATGTGGAATAATCATAATTGTTTCTGTTAGATCTGGATGGCCTATAAAATATCAGGCTCATAACTGAACGATATTATTTCAACCACAACCAATCACATTTAAAGTCATGCAGAAGCATATTGCCGAGCCGATTGGATATATTCTTACTGAACGTTGACTCGCCTATCACTAGACACTATGTCAAAATACCCGCCCTCACGATGACAACACATTAAGAACCACGGATATGAATTTTCAAGCTGCTATTTTTGATATGGATGGGCTGCTGCTCGACACCGAGCGACTTTGTATGCAGGTTTTTGAAGAAGCATGTCACGCGCAAGGTGTTCCGTTTTTGCAAGATGTCTACCTAGGCATCATTGGTTGTAACGCAAAAACCATCGAACAGATTTTTCGAAATGGTTACGGTGAAGGGTTAGATTACCCAGCGCTGAATAATGAATGGCGCACGCGCTACAGTGCAATTGTTAAAAACCAAGCAATCCCAGTAAAAGATGGCGTGATTGAGCTGCTTGAATGGCTAAAATCGAATGACATTCCAATCGCGGTGGCGACCTCCACTCAGCTTGATATCGCAAAGAAGAAGCTTGAGCTGGCTGGCCTAGATTCGTACTTCACCTCATTAAGCACAGGCTGCGAAGTGACTCACGGCAAGCCTCACCCAGAGATTTACTTGCTGGCGGCTGAACGCCTAGGTGTTGCGCCTGAAACCTGCCTAGCGTTCGAAGATTCGAACAACGGAATTCGCGCTTCTATGGCAGCCAACATGATCAGCTTCCAGATCCCTGATTTAGTAGAGCCATGTGACGAAGTGAAAGCGCTTGGACACACCATCAGCCCTTCTCTGCATGATGTGCTAGCACAGCTTCAACAAGCTGCAGCTTAAGCTCTGACTGCCGTTGATAATGCTTTTATCAACGTAGACAAGCCCCTCTATTAAGCCGACTCACAGAGTCGTTTTTTTTGTTGATATACTTTTTATAAAAGATAAAAACTCGCGCTTGAAACTGTTAAAGTCGATTTGGGATAAATGCTAAGTAATCAGCAAGATTGCTAACGTCTAAATATGGAGACAGAGACGCGTGAAGGAAAAGTTTGAAGACCAACTGCTTGAGTTTGCACAACAAGAAATGACACAAGATGCGGCGCATGATATCAGCCACATCAAACGCGTAGTCAAAACCGCCAAAGCTTTGTGTGCTCAAGAACAAGCTAAGCTTGAAGTCGTGTTACCTGCAGCTTATCTTCATGATTGCTTCACCTTTCCTAAGAACCACCCAGACAGAGCCCAAAGCTCAACAATGGCAGCAGATAAGGCGATCTCTTTCCTCAAATCTATCGACTATCCCGCGTCCTATCTTGATGAGATCCATCACGCCATTGTCACGCACAGCTACAGCGCCAACATCACACCTGAAACCTTAGAAGCTCAGATCGTCCAAGATGCCGATCGCCTTGATTCTCTCGGTGCAATTGGTATCGCTCGCTGTTTGTATGTGGGTCAGAGCTTTAACGCTGAACTCTATAATCACGAAGACCCGTTCGCGGAACATCGTGACTTAGATGACAAGCATTACAGCGTCGACCACTTCTACGTGAAGCTGTTTAAGCTCGCTGAAACCATGAATACAGAGTCCGCCAAGTTAGAAGCCAACAAGCGCACCGACTACATGCGTGGCTTTCTTGAGCAGTTGAGTACGGAAGTTTAATGGTTTAGAAAAAGAGACACACGACAAGGAGAAAAAGGATATGGAAATAAACCACTTTAAAGCATCCGACGCCGACGAGATCGTCACTTGGTTTACATCCCTAGAAGACTACGTGTTATGGGGAGGGCGAACATTTGGTTGGCCGTTGGAAGCAGCCTCAATCATCAAACGCTCTCAAGAGCCTCATGTCGATCTCTATACCTTCTCTGAACCTAGTGCTCTCTCTGAACTGAGTTCGAACGGCAATAACTCAGAACTGATCGGGTTTATGGAGTTTCAACGTATGTCAGACAGTGAACTTCGTTTTTGCCGAGTTGCTATTCACCCAAACCAACGAGGCAAAGGGTTAGGACAATCGATGCTTGAAACGGCCTTAAAGGCGGCGAAAGAAATACCGAATGTCACCACCATCACCTTGGCCGTATTCAAGCAAAACCACGGCGCAAAACGCTGCTACGACAAAGCGGGTTTTGAGGTGGTCGACAAAGAGCCAAGCGTTAAAGAATTTAATGGTAAAACATGGCCCTTGTATCAGATGGAATTAAAGATCTCTTAATTGGCTTTCATTTGATTTGAAGACAATGGCTTAAGCTCCTTTTCATATAGAAATTAATCCCCATATCATAAAGAATCGCTTTAGTTTGGAACCTCCAATGACCCAAGAAAAATTCGACACCATTTACCAACGTGCCGCTCACCGTAAAGGCGGCGCAGCAGAGCTCGAGAAGATTGTTCGTGCACCTCTTTCACAAACCGAGTTATCACAAATTACCGACGACCGTTGGCTAGCCGCCTTTACCGAGAAGGTATTCCAGTGTGGTATTTCGTGGAATGTGGTGAGAAAGAAGTGGCCACAATTTGAAGAAGTATTCTTTGAGTTCGATATTGAAAAGATGCTGATGCTGCCGAATGAGATGTGGGAACAGAAAGCGCAAGACCCGCGCATTATTCGCCACCTCACCAAGGTAATGACCATCCCTGCCAACGCCATGATGATCCACAATGCCAAGCGTGAAGCGGATTCCTTCTCGCAAATGGTTGCCGACTGGCCATCAGAACGTATCACCGAGCTGTGGGATTACCTGAAAAAACACGGCAAGCGATTAGGTGGTAATACTGGAGCCTACACTCTGCGCCAAATGGGTAAAGATACCTTCATCTTGTCATCAGATGTTGAAGCACACCTACGCAGCACAGACGTGGTTGATAGCGGTCGTAACACCAAGCGAGCACAACTGGCAGCGAGTAAAGCCTTCAACGAATGGCAGCAACAGTCAGGTCGTAGCCTGAGCGAAATCAGTCAGATCGTGGCATACAGTTGCGGCGATAATCGAGTATAGCTTTAAACAGAACGCGCATTTAGCTTTAATTACATACACACTTAGCTTCGACCAGATGAGCACTAAGCTTCAAACCAAAACTCACTTTTTAAAAAGTACATAGTTCAATATTGCACCGATTTGTACGAAGCTGAATGTTATAAGTCGTTAACAAATAAGCGTACATCGCACTTTCAGCCAGTGGCATTGTATAGATAAGTGTATACAATGTAAGGTAACACTCACGAATCATGCTCAACCCACCCTACTCGACTAAACAAGGGCCCTTATCTCTATGACAGCTCTCAAAAACTCTGTCTCCAAAGGTATAAATACAAAAGTATCAGGCCAGACTCAAGACGATGTTGTTTACTGCCATATCTTCGACGCGATACTAGAACAAAGGCTGCCACCAGCCACCAAATTAAGCGAAGAAGCCCTCGCAGAAATCTTTGGCGTTAGCCGTACTATTATCCGTCGTGCCTTACTACGACTCTCTTTGGAGCAAGTTGTGGTGATCCGCCCTAACCGAGGAGCTGTGATTGCGGCTCCAACAGTAGACGAAGCCAAACAGATATTTAAAGCACGTGAAGTAATGGAAATTGCTATCACCGAGCTAGCCGTTAAAAACGCGACCAAAGCTCAAATCGAAGAGTGCAGAAAATTGGTCGCGAAAGAGAACAGTGCTTTCGACCAAGGTGATTACGGCTCTGGCTTACGTTTGTCTGGAGAGTTCCACATCAAACTGGCTGAAATGGCCGAAAACGCTCCACTGCTGGCTTTCCAACGCAGTTTAGTATCGCAAACCTCACTGCTGATCGCTCAATACGAAACGGGCAACCACTCAAACTGTTCTTTAGACGAACACTCCGGCTTACTGGATGCAATAGAGTCAGGCAACGAACAACAAGCCGTCGAGTTGATGCAAGAACATCTAAGCCATATTCGTTCTAAACTCAACCTAGACAGCAGCACAGCTTCTAGTGATCTACATGTGGTATTCTCCGATCTGCTTAAGAAGAAATCATAGTCCTTTAAACAACAATTTTTATAAATCGACAGAAGTGAACCAATTGTGTTCACTTCTCTTCTTGATACCTGAATCCCTCTTTTTACCTTATAAAATCAACGCAGCTTTGCCCGGAAATTTTGCTCTCTATTACCTCAACACTTCAGAAAAGTTGAATAGTAACGATACTTCACATCACAAAAACTCCTCTTAATTTGTATACATAGTCAAAAGTCAACCTTCACCAAAAAACTTCCAAATAACCAGTCAAGTCCATATAAAACAAGTCACTACAATAGAAACTAAATTGTACACAATCCACCAAAGCGCCATATTGTTGCGTTTTTGTAAATAAATAGTTGACCCTTAGGTCAGGATGGATAATTATTGACCTAGAAGTCAAAAAGAATACACATGGAAATATGTCGATTTACAAGGAGGTCTCTTGATTACTTTTTTGCTCAATCAGGAAATAAGACGTGAAGATAATCTGTCGCCAAATATGACAGTGCTCAACTACCTTCGTACCAAAGTTAATAGAACGGGTACAAAAGAAGGTTGTGGGTCGGGTGACTGTGGTGCATGTACGGTAGTTCTGGGTGAAGTGGTTAATGGACAGCTACAATACCGCTCGGTGAACTCTTGCCTTACATTCGTTTCAGCGCTGCATGGCAAGCAACTGATCACAGTAGAAGATCTGCAAAATCGAGATCGCTCATTGCACCCAGTACAAAAAGCGGTGGTTGATTTTCACGGTTCACAGTGTGGTTACTGCACGCCGGGCTTCATCATGTCGATGTTTGCGCTAGGCAAAAACAAACCCGATGCGAGCAAAGAAGACGTCATGGAATCACTGGCGGGTAACCTATGTCGTTGTACAGGCTACCGACCAATTGTTGATGCTGCGATGTCACTTTCAACAGACCAACCTTTGATCGACCAATTTGCTGAACTTGAACGCAACACCATCAAGAAGCTAGAAAGCATTCAAGACACTGAGGCCAACTTACGCCTTGGTCACCTCACCGCTTTCTCCCCGAAAAGCACTGATGAGTTGGCCAAGCTTTTTCAAGCCCACCCGAACGCTAAGCTGGTTGCTGGCGGTACGGATTTAGCGCTGGAAGTGACGCAATTCCATCGTGAGATTGAAACACTGATCAGCGTGAACCTTGTTGAAGACATGAAGGTATGTGAAGAGACCGACACCGATCTAATCATTGGTGCCAACCTGCCTATCAGTGATTCTTACTCACTATTGAAAAAACACTACCCAGATTTTGGTGAACTGCTGCATCGCTTTGCTTCACTGCAAGTGCGTAACCAAGGCACCATCGGCGGTAATGTAGCGAATGCCTCACCTATCGGTGATACCCCTCCTCTGCTGATTGCCCTGAACGCGAAGATCAAACTTCGTTGCGGCGACGAGTCACGTACGATGCCGATTGAAGACTACTTCATCAGCTACAAAGTGACGGCGCAAAAAGAGAGTGAATTCATTGAGCAGATCATCATTCCTAAGCCAACTAACGACAGCTTCCGAGCTTACAAGCTGTCTAAGCGTTTAGATGATGACATCTCTGCAGTGTGTGGTGCGTTTGATATTCAAATCGAAGACGGCAAGGTTTCTTACGCTCGTATCGCCTTTGGCGGTATGGCTGCAACACCTAAGCGCGCGGCGCGTTGTGAAAATACGTTATTAGGCAAACCGTGGACAGACGCTAATATTAAGTTAGCGATGCAGGAACTGTATAACGACTTTGAGCCGCTCTCTGATTTCCGTGCAAGCCAAGAATACCGTTCAGTGTCGGCGGCCAACATGCTGCGTCGCTACTTCATTGAACAACAGAACAAAAACAACCAAATCGAAACAAGGGTAACGTCTTATGTCTAAATCAAATTCCTCTGTTCACAAGAGCAATGCGATGACCCACGAAGAGATGGTTACCATTGCAAAACAAGACCTTAAAACTGGCGTCGGTAAAAGCGTTAAACACGACAGTGCAGCCAAGCAAGTCACGGGCGAAGCGGTATACATTGATGACCGCCTAGAGTTCCCAAATCAACTGCATGTCTACGCTCGCCTGAGCACGCAAGCACACGCTAACATCACCAAAATAGACCTGTCACCATGTTACGAATTCGAAGGTGTGGCAATTGCCATTCAAGCCAAAGACGTACCGGGTGAGCTGGATATCGGTGCGATTCTTCCGGGTGACCCACTGCTTGCCGATGGCAAAGTTGAATACTACGGCCAACCCGTGATTGCTGTGGCAGCCAACGATTTAGAAACGGCACGCAAAGCCGCACATGCAGCCATTATTGAATACGAAGAGCTACCTGCGATTCTTGATGTGAAAGAAGCGCTAGACAAAGAGCACTTCGTAACAGAAAGCCACACTCAACAACGTGGCGACTCTAAAGCTGCACTGGCAAAAGCAAAACACGTGATCTCTGGCGACCTAGAGATCGGCGGACAAGAACACTTCTACCTAGAAACTCAAATCAGTAGCGTGATGCCAACCGAAGACGGCGGCATGATCGTTTACACCTCGACACAAAACCCGACCGAAGTTCAAAAACTGGTTGCGGAAGTGATTGGCGTACCGATGCACAAAGTCGTGATTGATATGCGTCGTATGGGTGGTGGTTTCGGTGGTAAAGAGACCCAAGCGGCCTCTCCAGCATGTATGGCTGCGGTTATTGCTCACCTTACAGGTCGACCTACAAAAATGCGTTTGCTGCGCAATGAAGACATGCAGCAAACTGGTAAACGCCACCCGTTCTACAATCAATATACGGTCGGTTTTGACGACAATGGTGTGATTCAAGGTGCCGATATTACCGTTGCAGGTAACTGTGGCTACTCGCCAGACTTATCAAGTTCTATTGTCGACCGCGCGATGTTCCACTCAGACAACGCCTATTATCTAGGTGATGCAACTGTGGTCGGTCATCGATGCAAAACCAATACAGCATCGAACACCGCTTACCGTGGCTTTGGTGGTCCGCAAGGCATGATGACCATTGAACACATTATGGACGAGATTGCGCGTTACCTGAAAAAAGATCCTTTGGAAGTACGTAAGGCGAACTACTACGGCGAAGAAGGCCGTAACGTGACCCATTACTACCAAACCGTTGAAGACAACTTTTTACCTGAGATAACCGAACAGCTTGAGCGCAGCAGTGACTATCACGCACGTCGTAAAGACATCGCTGAGTTCAACAAGCAGAGCCCTATCTTAAAGAAAGGCCTTGCGATCACACCAGTGAAATTCGGCATCTCGTTTACTGCGACTTTCTTGAACCAAGCAGGTGCGCTCATCCATATCTACACCGATGGCAGTATTCATTTGAATCACGGTGGTACGGAAATGGGGCAAGGCTTGAACATCAAAGTGGCACAAATCGTTGCACAGGAGTTCCAAGTCGATGTCGAACGTATCCAGATCACCGCTACAAACACAGACAAAGTTCCGAACACATCACCAACCGCAGCCTCATCGGGCACCGACCTCAACGGTAAGGCCGCGCAAAACGCCGCAATGACCATTAAGCAGCGCCTGATTGACTTCGCTTCTTCGCACTTCAAAGTGTGGCCTGAAGAGGTGGTATTTAAGAACGGCATGGTGCAGATTCGCGACGAGATCATGACCTTCAACTCATTTGTTGAACTGGCTTGGTTTAACCAAATCTCGCTATCGAGCACTGGCTTCTACCGCACTCCGAAGATCTATTACGATCACGAGAAAGCACGCGGTCGCCCGTTCTACTACTACGCATACGGAGCATCTTGTTCAGAGGTTATCGTCGATACCCTAACCGGTGAAAACAAGATTCTACGTGTCGATATTTTGCATGACGTGGGCGCTTCACTGAACCCTGCGATTGATATCGGCCAAGTCGAAGGTGGCTTTGTGCAAGGCGTCGGTTGGTTAACAACGGAAGAGTTGGTTTGGAACCAGCAAGGCCGCTTGATGACCAATGGCCCTGCAAGTTACAAGATCCCTGCGATTGCTGATATGCCAATTGATTTCAGAACGCACCTTTTAGAAAACCGTAACAACCCAGAAGACACCGTCTTCAACTCGAAAGCCGTGGGTGAACCGCCTTTCATGTTGGGTATGTCGGTATGGAGCGCACTGAAAGACGCAATCAGCTATGTCGCCGTCGATGGCGCGATTCCTAAGCTCAACACACCTGCAACGCCAGAACGTATTCTGATGGCGATTCAGGAAGTCACTGAAACGGCTCCGACTTCGGTCGATGCTCAATCAGAAACGGCTTAGGGCTCGGTTTATATAGACCGCTTAGGGCGCAATAAATAGCTTAGAGCACCTATAAATAGCTTAGGAAGCATAGAAGGGATTTAGGAGGACGTATGTTTAAGGATAATTGGATTCACGAACTGGCAAAACTGGAAGAGAACTACGAACCGTGTGTGATGGTGACGGTTCTTGAAGACAGAGGTTCCGTTCCACGCGATGCGGGCACCAAAATGCTTGTCACTCGTGACCGAATCATCGCTACGATTGGTGGTGGTCACCTTGAACATGTGGCCACTAAAATGGCTCGAGAGATGCTGATTGCCAGTGAAAAATCGCTCAAAGTGGAACGCTTCAACCTAGGTGCTCGTTTAGGTCAATGTTGTGGCGGAATGGCAACGTTAAGCTTTGAGCCGATTGGCACTCAACAGAACCACCTTGTGCTGTTCGGCGCAGGCCATGTTGCCAAAGCGCTGCTGCACATTGTGGCGACTCTGCCCTTCCGTGTGACCTGGATTGATGAACGTGAAGAAGTATTCCCTGAAACGCTGCCACACGGTGTGAAAAAGCTTGTCTCAGACGATCCAGTCGGTGAAGTAAAACACATGCCACCGAACAGCTATTACCTTGTGATGACCCACAACCACCAGCTTGATTTCGATTTAACCAAAGCGATTATCGACCGTGAAGACAGCCGTTACTTCGGAATGATTGGATCACTCACTAAGCGCAAGAAGTTCGATTTCCGCTTAGAGCAACGCGGCTATAGCCAAGAACAAATTGAAACCATGCTTTGCCCGATTGGTATTAGTGCGGTGAATGGCAAACATCCTGCGGAAATCGCAGTATCGGTTGCCGGTGAACTGATCGCACACTATCAAGGCCAAGCACTTGAACAAAAGCGCCCAACCAAACAATATCGAAATCAGGATTTGACCGATCAACACAGTCAACCAAGCGACGTAGGCGAACCACCATTGGAAGAGAAGATCGCCTAACACAAGTCGCAAAGCTTCAGTGGCCATAACGTCGCTGAAGTCATTAAAAGGAAGTAAACATGACAACGCAACGCAAAGCTTATCGCGCCAGCATTTTACACAGCGTCGCCGACCCAAAAGATGTCGGTATCGATGAGTCTTACGACTATTTTGAAGACGGTGTTTTAGTGGTTGAGAACGGCCATGTCGTCGACTTAGGCCATGCCGATGAGGTATTGGCTCGCCAACCTAAAACACTCGAAGTAAAAGAATACAAAGACAAGCTGATTACCTCTGGCTTTATTGATACGCACATCCACTACCCTCAAACAGGGATGATCGCGTCTTACGGTGAGCAGCTACTTGATTGGTTAGAGAACTACACCTTCCCAGAAGAAAAACGCTTCAAAAACCCAGTTTATGCACACAAAGTCGCGAAGCTATTCCTAGACGAATTGGCAAGCAACGGCACCACCACGGCACTGGTATTTGGCACGGTACACAAAGAGTCGGTGAACGTGTTCTTTGAAGAAGCTGAGAAGCGCAACCTACGTATGATTGCGGGTAAGGTTTTGATGGATCGCAATGCGCCTGATTACCTCACCGACACGCCAGAATCTGGCTACGCCGACTCCAAAGAACTGATTGAGAAATGGCACAACCGCAGCCGTTTGCTTTATGCCGTGACACCTCGTTTCGCGCCAACCAGTACACCAGAACAATTGGCTACCGTTGGTAAATTGCTAGAAGAGTACCCAGATGTGTATATGCACACGCACCTTTCTGAAAACGAGAAAGAGATTGAATGGGTAAAAGAACTGTTCCCAGAGCGCGACAGCTATTTGGATGTGTATGACCACTATGGCCTACTGCACAAACGTTCGGTTTTCGCCCATGGCATTCACTTGTCTGATTGCGAATGTAAGCGCCTAGCCGACACGGAATCTGCCATTGCTTTCTGCCCGACCTCTAACCTGTTCTTAGGCTCAGGTTTATTCCGATTACCAGAAATGGAAGAGCACGGCATTCGTGTTGGTATGGGGACTGATGTCGGCGCAGGCACTAGCTTCTCAATCCTACAAACCATGAGTGAAGCCTATAAGATCATGCAGCTTCAACATAAGAAATTGCACCCAGCTAAGTCGCTATTCTTAGCCACATTAGGTGGTGCACGTTCACTGCATTTAGAAGACAAGATTGGCAACTTGGAAGTAGGAAAAGAAGCCGATTTCGTGGTGTTGGACTTACACGCCACACAATTGATGCGCTTTAGAATGGAACAAGCGACCAAGCTTGAAGAGAAGCTATTTGTATTGATGAGCCTGGGTGACGACAGAACCGTCAGCGAGACTTACATCTACGGCGAGAAAGCCTACGATGTGAATTTCAAAGATTATCAAAAGCTCGTTAGCTAGACTGAAAACCGAGTAACAATCGCTAGACAGCGACAGCCGTCGTTAATTAAAAATCCGTCCAGATTTATCTAGCCTTGAAAGACCAGTTGCTGATGCCACTGGTCTTTTTTGTGCTTCATTCAAAGAAATATAAATTAACCGTTCACAAACAACGATCTTCGGTGACGCCAAGTCATTATATTGATAGGTTAATGTTTATACATATCGACTTCATACTTCACTTTAGCGTCTCTCTAAAACATTCGTTTCTCAGCTAAATGGAAGCACTCAATCTAGAAAGGAATTCTATGTTCGAACAGGTCGTCAGCATTCTGTTTCCCGTTTTTGCTTTAGCCAGTGCTGGCTTTGCGGTCGGTCGTTGGCTCAAGCCCGATTTCAAACCGATCAATCGCATCAACATGGATGTTTGTATTCCTGCTTTGGTTTTTGCATCGCTGACCACCATGCCCCTCGACACCGAACAACTGCCACTCATCACCGCCTCTTTGGTCGCGGTGTTAGTGCCAGCTTTATTGATGATTCCAATCTGTAAGATCTTTAAACTCAACTTCAAAGCTTGGGCTCCGCCACACATGTTCCGCAACAGTGGCAACCTCGCGATTCCCCTATTCACGTATACCTTTGGTGAGAGTGCATTAGCCCCTGCAGTACTGCTGTTTGTGGTATCGGCGTGTGTCCATATCAGTGTTGGTTTGGCGCTCCTAAGCGAAGGTAACCCGATCAAACAGATCCTCAAGATGCCGATATTTTTGGCCGCTGCATTAGCAATGACGCTCAACCTATCTGGCATTGCAGTGTGGAATCCAATCTACGAAGCCACATCGCTACTCGGCCAAGCAGCCGTACCTATCATGCTGTTATCGCTAGGTTCGCAAATGGTGAACTTGAAGCTAAGCGGACTCAAAGTTGGCTTGCTGTGTACGGCTCAATCGCTGTTTACTGGTGCCATCGCCTTTGCCATCATCTACTTCTTTATTCCGCTGCCTACGTTGCACCTACAGATGATGGTGCTGTTCACCATGCTGCCACCCGCCGTGATGAACTACCTGTTCGCAGAAAGGTTCAATGTCGAGCCTCCCAAGGTCGCGTCTATGGTGTTGTTCGGCAACTTCCTAAGTGTGGTGACTTTGCCTATCTTGCTATCGTTCGCTCTGTCTATGTCGAGTTAATTGTTTACGCACTTATCCAGTTTAAGCTCTGCCGTCACTTTAGTAAGGCGCAGAGCTATAGCAAAACAGACTAAGTAAGGACTCACATACCAGAAGAGGCTTTCTAGTGGCTGCTTCACCTGTGCTTCTCTGGTTTTTATGTATTGGTTTTTCTGCTTCTCATACTGACTCAGCATACCATCCACCCACACTGCATCGCTTTCAACCAGCGACACGCTCGGCGCAGGAACCGTAAAATCCGATGCGTTCGGTAACAAGGTGAAATCGACATCTTTGAACGTGATTGCCGTATTCAAATACCACAAACACGCTTCGTGGTGCTGAGCGTGATTATCTAAAGATGGCTGACCGGTGCAGGTATCACTTCTTAATTTATCCAAAGAAAACTGCTGAACCGATTCTAAAATCGCAACCGCTCTGGTTTGTTCGGTTTCAACCCAATCACCCGCTACTTTCGCACGAATCTCAGACACTGCACCCAGCATCCCGATACCCGCCAAGAACGGCCATAGATAATCCATAAGCTTCCATTTGCGTCGGCTCAAGTTGAACCCACACCAAATCGGAAGATGAAAAAGGAGCGTTAGCCCAAGCGATAGCAAAACGAAATTCAAAGAGCTAGAGAGCATGAGTTCGCTATCAAAGAAGTTCTTCATAATGAGAGACTTGCCTGTATAACAAAGAGAAATTTGATACTAAATTCGATATTTGAAATGAGTGTAAGGGGAAAGTAAAAACAGCACTAAAAGTTAGAGTTTGGATAAATAGCATCCAATTGAAACTTGTCGTTATTTCAAAGCCAACACATGATCGATAAAAGCCGACTTCTTTGCACGGTACTTTTCTTGAGACCAACCTTCACAAGACATTTTGAGGGTGTTGTATTGCTCCACTAAAGCTGGGGTCACTCGCAGCTTGTCACGAAATGCCAGAAAACATTCGAACTCAGAACTATTGGCGACCACTTGCAAGGCCACGTCATGAGCGGATGTAGATTCCAACATACACAGTTCCGGTGTTCTTAAGGTATCGAGTTTCTCTGTAAAGCCTAGTGTTGTGAGCCTCCCTATAACATCCTCAAGTTCGCCAAGCTCAACTCCAACGAATATATCCAAGTCGCCTTTAGATACTGCAGATGGAATCGAAGATGCGCCTACGTGCTCAACTCTCGCGTTAGGGATTAGCGTTTTGATGTCACGTTCGTATCGGACAAACAGCTCGTTGCAAGCCGCTTGGTATTGTTCCGCGGGGTAAAATTTCATATATCCTTACTCCGAATCACAAACTATTGAACATACCAATTGCTAACAGAAGCAACACGATGCTAATAGCTCCGATATAAGAGATTCTGGTTCGCTCTTTTTCAGTTGGAATCAATGGGGGAAAGCGCCCTAGTGTGAATACTTTACAGACTATCCAGCCAGCTCCGTAACCAATGAACTCAATCAATATCGACTGAAACAGATACCTAAAGAATGAGCTCAGTGCCCTAAAATACGCGACTATCAAGTCTTCCATTTTTTGTCCTAACTAAAGTCAATTTAGACCAAAAATGCCATGGGTAGATGTTCATATCAAGAACCTTATACAGGACTGCGCACGCAATGAATCAGTTTAAACGTAAGTACTTACTATCGACATGCAATGATTCACAGAGTCTTCTTTCTCACCAACAGGCGCAACATAGTGAATTGCAGCTTCGGCATGAGCTTGGCCTGCGAGCTTACAGATAACCCATGCAGCTAAGTATTTGGACGACAAGCATCCACCCGCTGTAGCAATGTTACCTTCCGCATAAAACGGCTGGTCCAACACGTTCACACCGGATTCAATTACCCATGGCTTCGTTGTTAAATCAGTACAGGCTGGAACTTGATTCAGTAACCCCAATACCGACATCAATAAAGTCCCTGAGCATTGACCGCCAATAAATTGTGCTTGTGGGTTAAGGTTTAACCTTGAGAGTAATTTATCATCTTGGGCAATATCGCGGGTCAACATGCCACTTCCAAACAATACCGCATCAGCAGTATTGGCAAATTCCAAAGGCTGTTGAGATTTAATTGTGACTCCATTCATTGAAGTCACTGATTCTGTAGGGCTAGTAATTTGCACATTCCAGCCAAACTCTTTCATTCGGTTCAAAATACCCGATGCGATGAAAGAATCTAGCTCATTGAATCCATCAAAAGTTAGTACGGCAATATCCATATTTTCTCTATTCCCACTTCGTTGTATTGATATCGATTACTTCACGAAAAGCAGCTATATCCTAGATTTACTTTTAACACAGAGCTAAGCCATTTTAGACATTCCAGAAGCCTTGGCTTTGATACCATAAGTATTGGCTTCTTGCTCTCCAGTATGGATTATATCATCAAGAATTCCCGAGAATTGGCTGGGAGCCTTATTAAGTCTCAAACCGATATATGTGCCATCAAAGTTGAGCTTTTGTTCATTAATGATGTTTCCTTGAGACACCAATTTTGCGGAGCCACTACCTAACATAAACCACCCGAATGATGAAACAAGCTGCTCTAACACATAAAGCCCAAAACCTGAGTTATCATAAACATTGTCGGTATCAGCAATCTTTGTAGTGCTTGATATGCCAGGCTTAATCGCCATTCTTAGTGCAGATAGTTCAGAATCAATCATAAATGATCGTTCTAATGAAGAGGATATACCAACTCCTTCATCAATGACTGCGACTTCCACTCTACCATCCGCCCAACGTTGTCCACACAAATAACACTCTTCAGCTGTTGAATGCTCAAATACATTGCGAACAATTTCTCTCAAAGCGTAGTGATAGAGTTTATTTTCTTCATTGTAACTTTTTGTTCCTGATAGCAAATTAGCAAAGCGTCTTGTTTGAGAGATAATTTCATCGTACCACTCTTGAACATCTTGAGTTGTGGAGTCAAACGATGGCTTATATATTTTGGTTATAGGCAAATACGTCATTGAGCCAAGAGCTTGTCCCACATTATTCCCTTCACCCATACCAATGAACTGAAAAAAGCCTAAATGACGTAAATAACAATGAACATTCTTGTTACTGTCATGACCTTTCTTTTTAGTAATTAAACCTAATTCACGTCTGTATTTGATCCACGCTCTCATTTTTGAGCCAGCAATTAACATCCCACTAGGGTAAGAAAAATTCAATGTTGAGCAATCTATACAAACCTCCGGTTCATTTAGGCTTTGTTCAAGTTGGTAAAAAAATTCATACAAGGTGTCTCGTCCAAGCTGGCTCGGAAAATAAATAGTCTTCATTTCTTAATACACTCGATAACTAAAAGGCTCTTGTTTACGCTTTTAAATGAAGGTGTCGAACTATATTTGAGCTGAGCACCGCCAACAAAATTGCTGTCAAGAACTCTAAACCACATATGCATATAGAGTCCCCAACTGAATGATAAATCTGCATTACCTTTGTCCAAAAACAAAAAGCCCCGGTTATATGAACCGGGGAAACAGGGTGGGATGAGTTTGGCGCGTGCCCGTAAACCAAACTCTCCCCAAGCCTTACCTAAGACTCATGCTCTTAGGTGAAGGATTCACATCATTATTGAAGCGTAGCGCCTTGCTCTACCCAAGTACCGATCAGTGCGCGTTCTTCGTCGGTCATTTGAGTCATGTTGCCGAGCGGCATCACCTTGGTTGTTACGGTTTGAGCAACAATCCTTGGGACGTTGGCTTTAATCTCTTCTGGGGTATCAAACATCACACCACCAGGTGCAGCAGCAAAAGCAGCGTGGCTCGGGGTTGATGAGTGGCACACAGAACAGCGCTCTTGAATGACTTTGTTGATGGTTTCAAAGCTGACGCCTGCGCTATCAGTTTGCATTGCGTGGTCTGCTGGTGCAGCTTGAGAACTAGCCGAAGTTGAAGCTGTGCCGTTTTCAGCCAGCTCTTCTGTCGTCGATTCCGTCGCGCTGACTTGCACTTCTTGAACCACTGGCGCTTGTACAACCGGAGTCATCTGCTTTTTCGCATAAGGTGAGGTCACAAACGCGAGCGTAATCATACCCAATGCAGCTACTGGCACTGTCCATGCAAACTTTTGGCTACCATGACGTGTGTTGAAGTAGTGACGCACCAAGATACTGAAGATCGCTAGCCCAGCAAGAATCAGCCAGTTGTATTCCGAGCCGTAAGTGCTTGGGAAGTGGTTACTGATCATGATGAACAGCACTGGCAGTGTCATGTAGTTATTGTGACGAGAACGCAGTAGACCTTTCGCTGGCAGTGCAGGATCCGGTTCGCGCTTCTCTTCAATCGCTTTCACCAAGTTACGCTGCGCCGGCATGATAACGCGGAATACGTTACCCACCATGATGGTACCAATGATGGCACCTACGTGGATGTAAGCACCACGACCACTGAACACTTGGGTTAGGCCATAGGTCGCAGCAACGAGCAATACAAACAACACAACGCCAAGTAGTACGGGTGTTTTACCTAATGGTGAATCACACAGTAAGTCGTAGATAAACCAGCCGGCAACGAATGAACCAATACCAATCGCGATTGCCGTTGTTGAATCAAGGCCAGAGCCCGGTGCAATCAGGTAAATCTCCGCGTTGAGGTAGTAAACCACACCCAGTAGACACACTCCGGTGATCCACGTGAAGTAAGCTTCCCATTTAAACCAGTGCAGGTGCTCTGGCATCTCTGGTGGCGCAAGTTTGTACTTCTCTAGGTGATAAATACCACCGCCGTGAATTGCCCATAAGTCGCCTGAAAGGCCCGTTTTTGGGTTTACTCGGTTAAGGTTGTTCTCTAACCAAACAAAGTAAAATGATG
Organism: Vibrio sp. 10N.247.311.14; assembly: GCF_041467715.1. NCBI lineage: Bacteria > Pseudomonadati > Pseudomonadota > Gammaproteobacteria > Vibrionales > Vibrionaceae > Vibrio > Vibrio sp. 10N.247.311.14. The sequence continues at coordinate 35,687 of NZ_JBFSVE010000037.1, read as the reverse complement.
CGCCTATCCACGCAACACCAACAATCATGTGAGCCCAGCGTATTGCTAAATTCAACCATTCTGTAATATGCGGATCCATAATAAACTCCTGTATCACAACGCTTTAGCTAAGCGTTGCTCTTCCTTATTGTCGTCCGTTGGCAGATCGTCCAAATGCAATGCCACTCGGTCGCTGTCGAAATAAACTTCATCACAGTTGTGCCCTTCGCCGCCTCTATCGACGATCAAAAACTGGTCTTGATCGGTGAGGGCGAGAACTGGGTGATGCCACACCCCTTTGTGATAGTTCACTCCTTGACGACCGTTGCTCAAGAAAGCTCGGCTATTGGCTAATGTAGGATCATCGCCTTTTGGCGCAACAACAATTAAATAGGGTTGACCAAGTAATGGAATGAATGCCTGAGAGCCAAGTGGATGACGCTCTAACATTTTGATGGTCAGTGGGTAGCTCAACGGTGTGGCTTGGAAGATGCTGATGATGGCTTCTCCGTCTTGGTCTTGCACATCCGTTGTCGCTAGCTTGTGGTAGCGACGTGTTGATCCACTGTTGATCATGAAGAAATCACTATTATCGGACTCGATAACATCGCCAAACTCTGCAAAAGCCTGCTTGGTTAACGGTTCGATGGATAAACGACGTATTCCATTACTCATATCTGATTTCCTTACCTATTTCGCTTTCGTACCAAACAGACGCAAACGGCTGATACCACCATCTGGGAATATGTTTGCACGTACGTGGGTAATCGCACCAAGGTCGTTTACCTCAGAAATGAATTCGTGAATTTCGTGCGCTTGCAGCTTTTGTGCTGGCAAGAGTTCACGCCAGAATAGGCTTTGTGTTTCTACTTGGTCGTCGGTACCACCTTTCACGTAAGCGGCTTGAATTGAACAGCTGTCAGGGTAGTTACCTTTGAAGTGGGCCGTATCAACGACGATGCGTTCGATGTTACCTGGGTGACCTAGTGCCACGATAACCCAGTCGTTACCCGGTGTACGACGACGCGCTGTTTCCCAGCCATCACCCATGTTTTCACCGCGGCCAGGACCTAAGATGTTGGCTTTGTTTCCGTAGTGTTCGTCACTACATGCGAGTGCTCGGCCACCGTGTTCAACCGATGCTAGGTCGACTTGTTGCTGAGAATCAATTGCGTCCCAATCTACACTTGGTCGGCCATAAACACGTAAACGTGCAACACCGCCATCTGGGTAGATGTTCAAACGTAGGTGCGTAAATACTTGGTCACTTTCGATCGCTTCAAGATGATGATGATCACCTTGTAGTGCCATTGAAGGCAGAATTTCTTGCCACTCTGTTGCGTCTGTTGGCTCACCTTGTGGTGAATAACACGCGTCAATTGATGCCGAAGGTGGGAAGTTACCTGTGAAGAATGAGGTATCAATATCAACGCCAGCAATGGTGCCAGCTAGGCCAAGGCGAACGACACAGTAGTCGTAACCTTCACCACGTTTACGTCTGCTTTCCCAACCGTCCATCCACTTGCCGTTATCGTCGTATAAGTCGTCTTTCCACTCTGGCGCTGCGTGGCTGAGTAGACGGCTTTTATCCGCGAAAAAATCGTCTGTTGCGAAGATAGCTTCTGCGCCGAGTTTTTCGTCTGCAAGGTTTATGTATTGTTCAAATGTTTGGGTCATGTCCGTGTAATCCTATCCAATTAATCAAGTAATAATAAAATGAGAACTTAATGGCTTATTCGCTTATAAAGCGTGCTCTTAGCGCACTAAGACTGGGCTGAGATAGCTGTTAACTCCGTTAACTTACATATCCCAGAGACGAAACATCGCGATCTTGTTGATCTCTTGAATCGCCGTAGCAAACTCAGTTTCACTATCATTTCCTAATCGCATCTCGAACGACTCAAGAATTTGGTAACGATTGGCTCCCTTCACCGCCATGATAAAAGGGAAATTGAAGCGACTTTTGTAGCTGTTGTTGTAAGAAGTGAATTTTTCAAATTCTTCGGCGTTGCACTGGTCGATGCCCGCCCCCGCTTGTTCCTTGGTCGACGACTCGGTGAGCTCGCCGTTTACTGCTGCTCGACCGGCTAAATCCGGGTGAGCGTTGATCAAAGCCAACTGTTTGCCTTGGTCTGCACTTAACAAGGTCGATGCCATTTTCAGATGAAGATTCTCGATATGGTCGTCTTCGGCATTCAAACCTTGGTCATACACCACTTCTGCAACCCATGGGCTGTGCTCGTAAACATCAGCGAAGTGAGCGACAAAGGTATCGCGGTCCATGGTTGTTGGTTGGCATGATCGAAATTCAGTCACGTTAAGCCTCCTTGCTTCACTGCTACTTTTGATGTTGATGATTAGCGTTATTTGGTTGATATGGATGATGTTGGTGCCAGTGGTTGGCGATATCGATTCGACGACATAACCACACGCTGTCATGCTGCTTTACGTAATCTAAGAAACGTCTTAATGCAGCAATACGACCGGGGCGACCAATCAGACGACAATGCAACCCAACCGACATCATTTTCGGTGCGGTTTCGCCTTCCATATAAAGGGTGTCAAACGTGTCTTTCAGATATTGGAAGAACTGCTCACCCGAGTTAAAGCCTTGCGCCGTTGAAAAACGCATGTCGTTCACATCAAGTGTGTAAGGGATCACCAATTGCGGATGACCAGTCTCGGTGTGCCAATAAGGCAGGTCATCATCATAGGCATCTGAGTCGTAAAGAAAGCCGCCTTCTTCTGCGACTAAGCGACGCGTATTTGGACCTGTTCGACCTGTGTACCAACCTTGTGGGCGCTGACCCGTCACTTGTTGGATAACCTCAATCGCTTTGGTCATGTGGTCGCGCTCTTCAGACTCATCAATGTATTGATAGTCTATCCAGCGATAACCGTGGCTACAGATTTCGTGACCCGCTTCGACCATGGCTTTGGCAACGTCTGGGTGACGCTCAATCGCCATTGCAACCGCAAAGACGGTCAGTGGGATTTCATATTCATCGAACAAGCGAAGAACACGCCACACACCCGCACGGCTACCATATTCATAGATGGATTCCATGCTCATGTGACGTTCGCCTTTAATCGGCTGTGCTGACGGGATCTCTGAAAGAAAAGCTTCAGACTCGTCGTCTCCATGTAACAAACAACGCTCACCGCCCTCTTCATAGTTCAATACAAAAGAAACCGCGACGCGCGCATTACCTGGCCATTGAGGGTTTGGAGGGTTAGCTCCGTAACCGATCAAATTTCTTGAATAATCCTTATTCATCCAAGTACTCCTAACATAAGTGGTTGGCTTAGCCGCTCTTTAAGTAAGTCACCAAATGATTCAACCAAATGGATTCTCGATAAACAGAGCAACCTTACCCCTGTACATTTATTGTATACAATTATTTATCTCAATGTAAAGATTTTGTTATTCAAGTTAAATTTACGCACTATTTACAATTAAAAACAACAACTTAACAAAACAAAAACTCACAAAAAAACGATAATCAAGATCTATAAAGTCAGAAAAAACGACACAATAGTTAACATTTTTCCAACAATTATCTTTACTAATTGTGTACAGTTCGTACATAGTTAGTGATAACAAAGTGACCAGTTGCATTCTTTGCAAGGTCGAAACAGACAGATAAACCACGGAACAGAGGAGCGCCAAAAGCGCTATTAAAGGACTATGGGAAGATTAACAACACACGTATTAGACACGACTCACGGCTTACCGGGTGCAGAGATCAAGGTAGAGCTTTATAAGGTCAATGAAGACTCAACAGAAAAGTTGGCGACGGTAATTACTAACTCCGATGGCCGAACCGATGCGCCGATTCTGGCAGGGAATGATTTCCGACCGGGGAAATATCAATTGGTGTTTTACGTAGCCGATTACTACAGAAGTAAAGGCGTGGAATTGGATGGCGTGCCTTTCCTAGACGATGTTGTTATTCGCTTTGGTCTAGATGATCCAGAAGCGCATTATCACGTTCCTCTTCTCGTCTCGCCTTACAGTTTCTCAACCTATCGGGGCAGTTAGTCTCGTGACCTAGAGCTTCTAACTAGGCTCACCGACAAATATTAAGCAGATTAGTGCGTGCATCTAAAATGATGCGCGCTCATTAAACACGCTCATATAAAAATACTAATAACGTTATTAGTTAGAGAGTTGATGACTAATCAACTGATAGCTAAAGAAATAGCGGCTAGGAAAAAACCTTAAAACTTAATATTGAAATCTCGCTGTATTCAATAAATGGATCACAACATAAAAGGACTTGCTGACATGAGTGAGAGTAAAACAGAAATACTCAACCAAGATGCGAATAACGGAATTTTAGAGAAACTCTTTAAAATTAAGGCCCACGGAAGCAGTGTGAAAAATGAGTTGGTCGGCGGTGTCACCACCTTCGCAACCATGGCTTACATCATATTCGTTAACCCACAAATTATGGCCGCATCGGGTATGGATGCAGGAGCGGTATTCGTCGCAACTTGTATTGGTGCAGCTATCGGTTGTTTGTTAATGGGGTTATTTGCGAACTGGCCTGTCGGCCTTGCGCCGGGCATGGGCTTGAATGCCTTCTTCTCTTTCACGGTTGTGAGCGAAATGGGTTACAGCTGGGAGGTGGCACTGGGTGCGGTGTTTATCTCCGGTATCTTGTTTGTCGGGATGAGTTTTTACAAAGTCCGCCAATGGATCATCGAGAGTATTCCAGAGAGCTTGCGCTATTCAATGACTGCAGGTGTTGGTTTGTTCTTAGGTCTAATTGGCTTAAAAACAGCGGGTATCGTCGTCGAAAACCCAGCAACTTTGGTTTCATTGGGTGACTTCACGAAACCAGAAGCTCTGCTTGCTGCGATTGCATTCTTGATCATTGCGGTTCTGAGTGAGCGTAAAGTGTTTGGCGCGGTGCTTATCGGTATTTTGAGTGTAACGCTAGTCGGCATGATGCTTGGCCTAGTTCACTACGATGGCTTCTTCGCTGCACCACCAAGCTTAGCGCCTACCTTTATGGCAATGGATATCGCCGGTGCACTAAACGTATCGATGATCAGCGTTATCTTGGCTTTCCTTTTTGTAAACATGTTCGATACCGCGGGTACTTTGATGGGCGTGGCTGAGCGTGCAAACCTAACTAACCCTGAAACGGGAAAAATTGAAGGCCTGAGCAGAGCGCTGAAAGCCGACAGTATCTCAAGTGTGGCAGGTGCGTGTGTGGGTTGTCCGCCAGTAACCAGTTACGTAGAAAGTGCAGCGGGCGTTGCAGCAGGCGCACGAACTGGCCTATCTGCGATTGTGGTTGGGGTGTTGTTCTTAGCTGCGATTTTCCTATCTCCACTTGCTGGCATGATCCCAGCTTACGCAACCTCTGGCGCTCTGATTTATGTGGCGTTCGTGATGATGAGCAGCATGCAGCACGTGGATTGGAAAGACTTCACCAACGGTGCTCCCGCAGCCATTACAGCGTTAATGATGCCTCTGACCTTCTCTATCGCGAATGGTATCGCACTGGGTTTCATTACCTACACAGTGCTGAAACTGGCGACAGGTAAAACAAAAGACGTATCAATTTCGATGTACTTCCTAGCGGCTATCTTCATCGCCAAGCTAGTGTTCATCGGTTAACCCTAAAGCTCCTGAGCAGTCATTTCTTGATTGCTCACAACGTTGCTTGGCTGGTTCGCAAGCCAAGCAACAACATGATTTTTAAGAAAGCTAATTGCATTGATGACGAGAGAGCAGAAACCCTTCCGATTCAGTGCACTTTTTTATGACCCTACGCAGTTTGTAGAAGTCATTATTTGACCGCCAATCGCCTGTAAACGGAAACGCAGGCAGAGGAATATCAAATGAAACTTCTGTACACCCTTAATGAAAGACCGCCCCATGGGCTAACCCTTCTACTTGCTTTACAACACATGCTCGCCTCGATTGGTGGCATCGTCGCTGTCCCGCTTATTGTCGGTGCTTCTATCGGCCTACCTAACACAGAGATCGTTTCACTGATCAATGCGGCGCTATTGGCTTCTGGTATTGTGACTGTCGCGCAATGTCTCGGTTTTGGCCCTGTTGGTATTCGACTGCCTGTTGTAATGGGCTCAAGCTTTGCCTTTTTAGGTGTGGCTATTTCCATCGGTAACGAAGGTGGTGTCGCCGCTATCATGGGCTCAGCACTTATCGGCTCATTCGTGGTAATTGGTGCCAGCTTCTACATGGACAAGGTTCGCAAGCTGTTCCCGACCGTGGTAAGTGGTGTGGTGGTTACCCTAATCGGCTTAACCATTTTACCGGTTGCCATGAACTGGGTTGGCGATTCTCCTGCCAACACGGAACAATTCGCCACGCTACCAAAACTGTTTCTAGCACTGGTCTCTTTGGGGATCGTGATTGGCGTATCGGTTTACTGTAAAGGCGCGGTTGCGGCCTCCGCTATCGTGATTGGCCTAGCAGGCGGTTACATTGTGGCGCTGTCACTCGGCATGGTCGACCTTGAACAAATTAGCTCTGCTGCTTGGGTCGGTGGCCCAGAACCTTTCAAATATGGCTTTACCTTTTCTGCGAGTGCCATCATCAGCATGAGCTTGGTGTACATCGTAGTTATCGCCGAAGCAACCGGTGACTTCATGGCGCTTGGTAACAACTGCCAAACCCAAGTCAGTGGTAAAGATCTAAAACGTGGACTGCTAGGCGATGGCCTTGGTAGCACCTTATCTTCGATTTTAACAGCGATGCCACTAGCATCATTTAGCCAAAACGTCGGAATTGTGGGTATCACTGGTGTAGCAAGTCGCTATGTAGTAGCTGCAACAGGTGGTTTGTTAATTTTAGGTGGTTTATTCCCGAAATTAGCCGCTATTGCCGTCACAATCCCTAAACCCGTTTTAGGCGGCGTGGGCTTTGTAATGTTCGGAATGATTGCTTACGCGGGTATCCGCATGTTGATCAAGGCCGCAGACACCAAGCGAAATGCCTTAGTAATCTGTGTAGGTTTAGCGTCTGGCTTAGCCGTCACCTTCGAACCAAGATTGCTTCAACATTTGCCACACGATTTGGCCAATTTCCTTCACTCTGGCATTACGACTGGCACCATCATGACGGTTGTTCTTAACCTTGTATTGCCTAAATCTTCACGCGCAGAAGAACAAGAAGCGTTAGCCGAAAGCCAAGCGCAAGTTGAGCTAGAAATGAAAGAACAAGCAGAAGAAGAACTACACTCAAACGAGCAATTAGAAATTCAACAAGCAACAACAGAAACTGAAGTTCAAACGGCATCAGATAACCCTGAGCCCAAAGCGAACTAACTGGTTCACTGACTAACGTAAAACCGATTTTCACAGAATCAGGGAATGATTAGAACATTGAACGTTTAACGCCCCTGATTCGAATTTATCTATCAACAGCAAATACCAACAAAGACCCTCTTCCCTGAAAAGGCTGAGATGGCTAAGGACTACTATGAATGGAAACCATCTGGATTAAGAATCCTCTCGCAATCTACACTGGCTCGCTGGCTGATGCAGAAGGCGGTATTGTCATTAAAGGTAATAAAATCATTGAGCTAGTTGGCAAACACAAAGAGCCAACCTTACCCGTAGATTACAGCGTCGACGCTTCTCGTCATGTTGTGACTCCTGGGCTTATCAATGCGCACCACCACTTCTATCAAACCCTAACGCGAGCCTACCCCGGCGCACTCAATAAAGAACTCTTCCATTGGCTACAAAGCCTCTACCCAGTTTGGGCCAACCTCGATTCGGAGATGATGAGCCTCGCAACAGAGCTTGCTCTGGTTGAGCTGATGATGTCGGGCTGTACCACTGCTTCCGATCACCATTACTTGCTACCAGACGGGCTTGAGCACGCTATTGATTTGCAAGTCGAGGCCGCAGAGAAACTGGGCGTTAGAGCGATATTTACCCGAGGTTCCATGAGCCTAGGGGAAGATGAGGGTGGATTGCCACCAAGACACACCATTCAAACCGAACAAACCATCATTGATGACAGCCAGCGCTTGATTCGTGATTACCACCAGCGTGATGAAGGGGCGATGATTCAAATCGCGCTCGCGCCTTGTTCGCCGTTCTCAGTCACTACCGACCTGATGAAAGAGACCGCCAAGATCAGTGAGCGTGAAAACGTCATGATGCACACGCACCTATGCGAAACGCTCGATGAAGAAGACTTCTGTATAGAGAAGTTTGGCTTGCGCCCAGTTGATTACCTAGAAGATGTGGGTTGGCTGAACGAGCGCACTTGGCTCGCTCATGGTATTCACTTCAATCCAGAAGAGATCAAACGTTTGGGTAAAGCAGGCATTGGTATCAGTCACTGCCCAACTTCCAATATGATGTTGGCTTCCGGTATTTGTAAAAACAACGATCTAGAAGCAGCAGGCGTAAAAGTCGGGCTAGGTGTGGATGGTTCGGCCTCAAACGACGGCTCTAATATGATTGCCGAAGTGCGCATGGCGATGTATCTACAACGCCTGCAATATGGTTCCGCCAACGTTTCACACTTTGATGCATTGCGCTGGGCGACATCCGGTTCTGCCGCGGCAATGGGCAGAACCGACATTGGTACACTAGAGGTTGGCAAACAAGCCGATATCGCGATGTTCAAGCTCGATGATATTCGTTTTTCTGGCAGCCACGACCCACTGGCCGCATTACTACTTTGTGGTGCTCAACAAGCGGATAAAGTGATGGTTGCAGGTAAGTGGCGAGTGAACGATGGCGCTGTGATTGGCGTAGACATGGAACAACTAATGCACCGCCACCATGCAGCTGCAATGAAGCTAGGTAAACTGGCGATGAATAACTAGGTACACGCCAACTAGAAAAGCGAAAACAAAAAGGCCGACATGATGTCGGCCTTACTTATTCATTCACAGCCCCGTCCTCAATGTGTAAATACATTTCAGGAAGGGACATTATAAGCACGAAAAGAATATCTACAATGACCTTTATATTAAAATACAATGTCTTAATTCAAATCCTAAACAACTTCCAGAATAATTTTCTCAAGCTTATCTAAGCCTTCGCTGAGTACTTCAGATTCAATAGTTAATGGTGGAAGCAGACGAATTACATTCGCTTTTACACCACACGAAAGCAGAATAAGACCATTTTCTTGTGCTTTCGCTATCACCGCTTTAGTTAAGTCCTGCAATGGCTTGCCTGACTCTGGATCAGTAAACTCAATAGCCATCATCGCTCCAGTGGTACGTATTTCACCAATAGCTGGAACCGATTCCTGTAGCTTGCTCATACGGGCATTCACAACCTCACCAATGCCCATTGCTTTAGCACACAATTGCTCTTCTTCGATAATTTTTAGGACTTCTAAACCAGCCACACACCCCAACGGAGAGCCAGCGTAAGTACCACCTAAGCCACCTGGTAGTGCCGAATCCATAACACCGGCTTTTCCCACTACTGCTGAGATAGGGAAACCACCCGCAATACCTTTTGCCATTGTTATCATGTCGGGTTCAATGCCCAGATATTCAGTGGCAAACATTTTACCCGTGCGCGCAAAGCCCGTTTGAATTTCATCCGCGATAAGCATAATGCCGTATTTGTCACACAACTCACGCAGGCCTTGAGCAAACTCCGCGGGGGCTTGATAGAAACCGCCTTCACCTTGCACAGGCTCAAAGATTATCGCCGCCACGCGTGATGGCTCAATATCACACGCAAACAAATCATCGAGCGCTTGCAGGCTTTGTTCTGTGCTTACGCCATGAAAAGCATTTGGGTAAGGTGCATGAAATATTTCATTTGGAAATGGGCCAAAGCCCGCTTTGTAAGGCGCGACTTTACCAGTTAGCCCCATGGTCATATTAGTACGGCCGTGGAAGCCACCTTTAAAAGCAATCACACCACTGCGGCCAGTATGAGCTCTCGCTACTTTCACAGCATTCTCAACCGCTTCAGCTCCTGTTGTCAGGAAAATCGCTTTTTTATCACTGTCACCGGGGGCGAGTTCTGTGAGCTTTTCTGCCAGTTCAACAAAGGAGGCATAAGGCGTCACCATAGCACAAGTGTGTGAAAAGTTATCCAGTTGAGCCTTTACCGCTTCGTTGATACGCTTATTTGCATGCCCTGTATTCGTTACCGCGATACCAGCAGCAAAGTCGATATATTTATTTCCATCCACATCCCACACGTGAGCATTCTCTGCTTTTTCGACATAAAGTGGGTACAGTGCGCCCATGCCTTGAGCGATAACTTCGCTTCTTCTTTGATGTAGTTGTTGATTTGTCATTGTCATGTCCTTTGATTAGTTGCCGCCAAAGCAGAGATATTTGATGCTCATGTATTCATCGATACCTTGTTTTGCCCCTTCACGCCCGATACCGGACTGCTTAACTCCACCGAAAGGGGCTACCTCGGTAGAGATCATGCCTTCGTTAATTCCTACCATGCCGTACTCCAGTGCTTCTGCTATCTTCCATACACGGTGGATATTTTGGCTATAGAAGTAAGACGCTAAGCCATAGATAGTGTCGTTAGCCATTTCGATAAGCTGTTGGTCATCATCAAATTTGATCACAGGAGCGACGGGGCCAAAGATCTCTTGCGAGATAATATCCATATCATGCGTAACGTTTTTGAGAACGACAGGTTGCATGAATAGACCATCAAGAGTTTTCGGCTCAGTAACTGGTTTCGCGCCCTGTTCGATTGCGCCGTCAATGAGGGACTGAATACCTTGTTTTGCTGATTCGCTGATTACCGGACCAACATTTACACCCTCTTCTAGACCATTGCCTACTTTAAGCTGCTGCACTGCTGCATCGAATTTTTCAACAAACTCATCGTACACCTTGTTATGTACATAAAAACGGTTAGCGCAGACGCAAGTTTGACCGGCATTACGAAACTTAGACGCCATTGCACCAAGCACAGCCGCATCAATATCTGCATCATCAAATACGATAAATGGTGCATTTCCACCGAGCTCCATTGACGTTCGCTTGATGTCGTTTGCACTTTGCTGCATCAGCACTCTTCCAACTTGCGTAGAGCCCGTGAAAGAGAGCTTACGAATCAGAGGATGTGAGGTAAAAATACCGCCAACTTGACGAGAATTCGCGCCCAATACCACTTGCAGTACATCACGAGGAATGCCCGCTTGATATGCTAGCTCAGCTACAGCAAAAGCAGATAAAGGTGTGGATTCAGACGGCTTCACAATAAAACTACAGCCAGCCGCAAGTGCTGGACCTGCCTTACGAGTTATCATTGCAATAGGAAAATTCCACGGAGTAATCGCACAAGCTACTCCAATAGGTTGTTTCATAGTTACAAGGCGTTTGTCGCTACTTGGCGCTGGAATTGTCTCACCATAGGTACGCTTCGCTTCTTCAGCAAACCACTCGATAAAGCTTGCGCCGTACAACACCTCACCTTGTGCTTCTGCCCATGGCTTGCCTTGCTCTAACGTCATCAGGCGACCGAGATCTTCCTTGTTATCAAGTAACAACTGATACCATTTTTGTAGTAAACCAGAACGGGTTTTGGCTGGCAGCAAAGCCCACTCTTTTTGCGCGAAGCTTGCACGCTCGACCCCATCTAAAATGTCATGTTCAGACGACACTGGTGCATAACCAAGTATTTCACCCGTCGCGGGGTTACTTACAGCAATACCTTGGTCTTGATTTAGCACCATAAACGACAGCAATGATTGATTTGTAATTTGTTGCATGGGGATTCCTTTTGACAGCTTTACCTTGGCGTCTACTGATAGTTACCCTACCAAGCAGAAAACCAATAGTTCATTGTTTTAATAATGGTTTTCCTAAGCAGGGATCTGCTGAGTAATGCAGTGGATGTTACCTCCACCCAGCAAAACCTCACGCGTTGGTATACCAACGACTTGATGTTCAGGCATCGCTTGCCGCAATATTTTTATTGCCTGCTCGTCAGTTCTATCATCGAGCAATGGCAAAAACACATAACCATTCGCGATAAGAAAGTTGGCATAAGAAGCACTTAACCTTTCCCCTGCATCACGTGTCATTCCATCACTTTTATCAATTCCGCTTGCTTCTGCTTCGCTATAGTGCAAAGGCCCTGGCAACGGTAAACGGATGATTTCAATCTCTCGACCTTTAGCATCAGATTGATCTTTTAACACTTGTTCCGCCTGACGAGATAATGCGAATTGTGGGTCTGATGGATCATCTGTCCAACTCAATACCACTTTCCCCGGGGCAATTACATGCATCAAATTATCAACATGTCCGTCAGTTTCATCATCGAATAGTCCTTTAGGCAGCCAAATGACCTTTTCAATACCTAGATATTCTTTGAGATGTGTTTCTATCTGTTGTTGATTCAACTCAGGGTTGCGTCCCGGACTAAGCAAACACTCTTCTGTTGTATAGAGCGTACCTTCGCCATCAGTATGAATTGAGCCCCCCTCTAAAACGAATGGGGCGTTGTAGTGATCAATTCCGATAATGTCACATACTGAGCTAGCCACTAGGTCGTCCTGCTGCCAGTTTTCATAGAGGCCATTATAGTCACCACCCCAAGCGTTAAACTGCCAGTTGATTCCACGACGCTCGCCGTCTTGATTCACCAACACTGTGGGCCCAATATCACGCATCCACGCATCATTGAATGGGATTTCAACAAGCCGAATATCTGAATGAAGCAATGTTCTCGCCTTATCAAATTGCTTCGCACTCACGGCGACACAAACCTTAGTCACTTCTGCTATTGCATTCGCAATGCTAGCGAATGTTTGCTGGGCAGGAAGGGCGTTATCACGCCAATTGTCTCGTCTTTCTGGCCAAGCCAACCAAACTTCTTCAATAGGATGAAACTCAGCTGGAAAGTAGAACCCATCTTGCAGTGGTGTTGTCGATAACTGCATACTCTGCCCCTTTAAACTGCTAGTTTGCCCACAGAGCCATATAGATCTGGGCGGCGGTCACGGAACAGCCCCCACGAGTGACGCGCTTGAGCCGTTGCGGCTAAATCAATCTCCGCGTAAATGATAGCTTCCTCATCACGTGGCGCTTCTGCCAACTTGCCACCAGTATGATCGGTAATAAAAGAAGAACCGTAGAATGTGGTTTCAATGCCATCATCACATTCTGTGCCTACGCGATTAGACGCAATCACAGGAACCAAGTTTGCAGCGGAATGGCCTTGCATAGTGCGTTGCCAGTGATCACGAGAATCTAAAGTTGGATCTTGTGGTTCGCTGCCAATAGCGGTTGGGTAAAAAATGGCTTCTGCACCATGTAACGCTAAGCTACGAGCAAGCTCGGGAAACCATTGATCCCAGCAAATACCAGCGCCGAACTTACCAAACTGGGTTTGCCATACTTTGAAACCAGTATCTCCAGGACTAAAATAGTATTTTTCGCTATAACCCGGACCATCCGGGATGTGTGATTTGCGGTAGTTATCTAGCACAGTGCCATCGGCATCAATCATCACTAATGAGTTAAAGAAGGTATTGCCCGCTTTTTCAAAATAACTAACTGGAATCACGACCCCGAGTTCTTTTGCCAATGCACTCATCTCTGTTATCAACAGACAATTGTCTACTTCCTCAGCCAACTCAAAATACTTAGCTTCTTGCTTCTTACAAAAATAAGGAGCAGCGAACAATTCCTGCGGCAAAACCACATTGGCACCGTTACTCGCAGCTTCACGAATCGCTTGCTTAGCTTTATTTAGGTTATCTTCCAGATCCCAGCTTTTGGTCAGTTGCAGGGCCGCGAATTTTACTACTCTACTCATTGGATGTTCCTTATCGTCCGGTTAGATAGCCAGTTTATCTCTTAGGTTGTAATACGCTGCGCCAACTGCTGTGAATGGTATTTGGAAGTGACGTCCACCAGGGAAGGCGTAGTGCTTGAGTTGTGCGAAGGCATCAAATCGTTCGGCATGCCCTGTTAAGGCTTCTGCCAATAACTTGCCAGCCAAGTGAGTACAGGTAACTCCATGACCACTGTAGCCTTGCAAATAATAAATATTGTCGTCGAATGCGCCGAACTGCGGCATACGTGAGTAGGTAAGTAAGAAGTTACCAGTCCATGTGTAATCAATCTTGATACCTTTAAGTTGAGGGAAAATACCTTCTAACTTAGGACGAATCAGAGACTCAATGTCTTGAGGGTCACGAGCGCCATAAACCACCCCGCCCCCAAACAACAAGCGTTTGTCGGCACTCAATCGGAAATAGTCCAGTAAGTAATTACAGTCTTCAACGCAGTAGTCACTTGGTAAAACCTGTTTTAGTTGCTCATCGGTAAGCGGCTCTGTCGCCACGACTTGAGTTCCACATGGGATGGCTTTGTTACTGATATTCGGAGCCAACCCACCTAAGTAGGCGTTGCCAGCTAACACCAAGTATTTACTCTTCACGCTACCGCTCGCTGTTCTTGCAACAGGATTCGCACCTTTTTCAATGGACGTTACCGCTGATTGTTCAAAAATTTGGCCACCAAGAGAAACAAATGCTGCGGCTTCCCCCAATGCGAGTTTAAGCGGATGAATGTGCCCACCTCGCATATCAAGCAAGCCACCGGTGTAAGCTTGAGTACCAACCGCCTCTTCTACTTGGCTAGCATCCAACATGGTGAGCTGGTCATTACCATATCGCTCCCAGTTTTTCTTATGATGCTCTAAACCTATTAACTGCTTTTTGTTTAGCGCGGTAAATAGGCCACCGCGTTTGTGGTCACACTCAATATCGTATTTTTCGATTAGGCCACGAATGACATCTCCGCCTTCGAAAATCATGTCACACAGGGCTTTAGCCTGGGGTTGGTCGTAACGGCTTTCTATTACATCAACATCTCGGCTGTAGCTATTGACGATCTGTCCACCATTACGACCAGTTGCTCCAAAACCAACTTTGGCACTCTCTAGTACCACTACCTTAAAACCTTTCTCGGCTAAATGAAGAGCCGAAGATAAACCTGAAAACCCAGCCCCAACCACACACACATCACACTCAATGTTGTCTTGCAGTTGTGGGAACTCTGGCATGTTCGGGATAGAGTGGGCGTAAAACGAATCCGTATGCTTATTCATAGTGATATTCCTTTATTAATCATCAGCAGGCTAAGGGTGAAGGCGAATCCAAGTGGTTTTGGTTTCTGTGAATTTTTCGATGGCGTGCAGTGATTTATCACGGCCGTTACCACTCATTTTGAACCCACCAAAAGGGACGGTCATATCACCTTCGTTGTAGTTGTTCACCCAAACAGAACCTGCCTGAAGCTGTTTAGCTACACGGTGTACGCGGTTAATGTTATTGCTCCAAAGCGCCGCACCTAAACCGTATTTTGAGTCATTGGCGATTGCGACGGCTTCAGCTTCATCTTTAAATGAGATAACACAAAGTACAGGACCAAAGATCTCTTCCTGGGCGACACGCATTTTATTGTCAACGTTATCAAGAATGGTCGGCTCAACAAATGCACCTTTGCCTTCAACATCACCCCCGCAACGAAGAACTGCACCTTCCGCTTGGCCAAGCTCTATATATTCAAGCACTTTTGATTTGTGACCTTGATCGATGAGCGCTCCCATCGAAGATGAGGTGTCCATTGGGTCTTTCGGCATAAAGGATTGAGCCGCAGAAATGACTTTATCAACAAAGCGATCTTTGATGCTTTCGTGCACTAATAAACGAGTTGCAGCGACACAGACTTCGCCTTGGTTATAGAAGCAACCACCAGCGGTTTCTGCGGCTGCACGATCGAGGTCTTCGCAGTCTTCAAATACGATATTGGCATTCTTACCACCAGCCTCAGCAAACACACGCTTAAGATTGGTTTCACCAGAACGAACCATTAATTGACCAGCAATACGAGTGGAACCCGTAAATGCAATACAGTCGACGTCATGGTGTTTCGCTAAAGCATCACCGGCTTCATGGCCAAAGCCTGTAACGACTTGAAAAACGCCACGTGGTAAGCCTGCTTGATTGGCGAGTTGACCAATATAAATAGCAGTGAGAGAAGATTTTTCAGAGGGTTTAAGAATAACGCTATTACCTGCTGCTAATGCAGGGCCAAGTTTCCAGCAAGCTAACCATAATGGAAAGTTCCATGGAACTACCGCTGCAACAACACCGATAGCTTGATGAGAAACAAAGGCGTGTACATCTTGTTCCGTTGGCGCGACTTCCCCATACACTTTATCGATGGCTTCTGCATACCAACGCAGTGCACTTGCAGCACCAGGGATATCGGTTGAAAAGCTATGGCTGATTGGCTTACCCGTATCTAGGGTTTCCAGCAACGCAAGTTCTTCACGATGTTGGTCAATCAGCGTTGCAAATTGGCTGAGTACCGCTTTGCGATATGACGGAGCGCTGTTGCTCCATTCACCAGAAAGGAAAGCTTGACGAGCACATGTTACCGCAAGCTCAACATCTTCTTCTTGGCAACGAGCTATCTGGGTCAGTGTCTCGTCGGTAGCCGGGTTAACAACATCTAGAGTTTCTCCACTGATAGCTGCGCTATATTCGCCATTAATAAAGGCACGATTTTCGATGTTTAGATTGTTTCTCAGTTCAATCCATTGTTCTTGGGTTTTCATACGCTCTCCTTGTTATCACAACAAGGCAAGGCCCACTTAGAATGTGGTTGGCGTATGCGCGCTTATCATTCGACAAGCCTTGTCTGTGTGATTTGTGAACTTGTGCGGCTGCGTCGTATCAATAATGTACGATTCACCTTGTTTAAGGACAAAAGATTGCTCTTTGTATTCCAGAGTGATTTCGCCCTCTAAAATAGTGCCGATCTCTTCGCCTTCATGTTTAATTTCCGCCGCACCCGTTGTGCCGTGGGGGGCATACTCTTCAATCAAAAATCCAATTACCTGTTCTTTGCTGCCGTTGGTTACCAATTTCATTGAAACCGACTCACTGCCCATTTCAACCAACTCTTCAGGTGCAACGACAACCTTCACTTCATCGCTTTTGGGTTGTTCAAGTGTGAAAAACTCCGAAAGAGATAAAGAAAAAACATTCACTATTTTTTGCAACGAACTTACTGAAGGGCTTACCTTCGCATTCTCAATCGAAGAGATCGCGCTATGTGTAATACCTGCTCGTTCGGCTAATTCTCGTTGTGACAATCCATGTTCTTTTCTTAATCGAACAATATTTTTACCAATCTCTTGGTTGTCCATGTAGGTGGCTCCTAACTTATAGAGAGGCCGCCATCATAAATTCTTTAAACAAAATTTGAGAGAAATGATTCGTTTTTGCTTTCCATTCTGGGTGCCACTGCACGCCAACAAAGAATTTTTGCCCTGGAAGACTAAACGCTTCCACTAAACCATCCGGTGCTTTAGCTTCCACAGTCAGTTGGGGAGCTAATTGGTCAACCCCTTGGTTATGAAGAGTATTAACCTCAAAAAAGATAGTGTTTTCCCAATGATTTTCAGTCAGCCATTTCTCAAACAAACTTTGTTTTTGCACCAACACCGCGTGTGATGGAGCGTACTTTTCCTCAAAGTCTTCGACCTCACTCTCTCTATGGTCGTTGAAACCTGAATCATGAACTGCTGGGTTCAGTGAGCCTCCCAGAGCAACATTCATCTCTTGAAATCCACGGCAAACACCAAAACACGGAATGTCTTTGTCTATCGCTTGACGAATCAAAGTAAAGGAAAGCTCATCTCGAGCTTCATCTTTCTTAGACTCTTCATGAGTGCCGTTGTAATGATGTGGTGCCACATTTGAGTGACTCCCCGGAAATAAAAAACCGTCGCAGATGTTAAGAAGACGCTCAACGTCTTCACTTGCCATATCCGGAGCCAATATCAGTGGCAACCCACCAAAGTCTTTCACAGCCGTGAGGTAAAAATTATTCACTGCCTGTATTTGATAGCCACCCAATTCTTTAGCGCAACTAACAATTCCAATAATGGGTTTGCTTGTTCTAGACATGTTACTTCCGTGCTCGATTTATTTAACACTTACACTACAAATCATGTACAAAATTATCAACACCGATGTTCGATATTATGACCAAAGCGTGACCAAACCCACCTTTTTGGTCAAAAAAACGACTAATTTTGGACATTATATTGAGCAAAACACAATCAACTGTTACAAAATAGTTAACAGAAACATCTTTCAATAAAATTGTAAATTTCAAAGTAATCAACGCAAGCTTATGTATTAAAAGGAAATAACCTTTAAAACTAGACTTTAGTCTAATTAGTACAATTGACTTGTTTCTTTTTTATTACTTTTAATTTACCAAATAGAGGCTAGTTGGAGAACACAATGGAATCGTATCTACAGGAAGTTAAAAATTTTCGACAAAAATGGCCCAACATCGAGTTTGTTGATCTGATTTTTACCGACATCAATGCCACACCAAGAGGCAAGCGCATCCCAGTAAGTGCACTACACAAGCTGCATAAAGGAGTAGCTCTTCCCCTCTCGACAATTACTTTAGATACCAAAGGTAATGTGGTTGAAACAGCAGGGTTAGGTGAAGAATTGGGAGAACCAGACAACATGTGTTTCCCAATTGCGGATACATTGATGCCTACCGCTAAAGAGCAAGTGGGCCAAATAATGTTGAGTATGATGGATGAGTCAGCCCACACCCCAAACCCGCTCTTTATTCGTAATATCGTCAGTGAAATTCTCGAAAAGTTACACACCAAAGATCAACATCCATGTGTTGCCTTAGAGCTAGAGTTTTACTTAATAGACAGGAAGCGGGGTGAGATGGGAGCACTACAAACAGCCATCAACCCAAACAAAAAATCACGAGAAAAAGATACCGAAGTCTATGACTTAGATGGTTTGGATGATTACGCAGACTTTTTGGCCGATCTTAACAAAGTCGCTCAAGAACAAGGGTTAAATACTTCGGGGGCACTATCTGAATCCGCCCCAGGACAATTCGAAATTAACTTCAACCACTCTAAAGATGTACTACGAGTGTGTGATGAAATCATCATCGTCAAACGCCTAATTCGTCAAATTGCTAATCAACATGATTTCGATGCTACCTTCATGGCTAAGCCATTTAGTGAGCAAGCTGGTAACGGTATGCACATCCACCTTAGCTTGGTGGATTCCAACGACAATAACCACTTCAGCCAACAAGATGGTGAACCCAGTAATCTCTTTTATCAAACCATGGCCGCGATGCTTGCTCAAACATCCGATTCCATGGCCTTGATTTGCCCTAACGTTAACTCTTACCGCCGCTTTGTTCCAGGAGCTTACGTGCCAACGAAAGCAGACTGGGGCGAGAACCATCGTGGTGTCGCACTGCGTGTTCCTATCAGCGACAGCAACAATCGCCGAATTGAACACCGCATTGCGGGAGCTGACGTTAACCCTTACATTCTCGCTGCAGTAGTACTATCCGCAGTATTAGCGAGTGAAAACTATACCAAAGACCAATGTCCTAACTCCCTCAGTGATGATGCAATAGACTTACCTCTGCGTATGTCTGAAGCTCTCGATCAGCTAGAACGCAGTGAGCTGACCCCGTACATCTCTAAAGAGTTTGTCGATCTATATTTAGCTTGTAAACGAAGTGAACTGGCGGAGTTTGAACGCGCCATCACTCCATTAGAAATCGACTGGATGTTGCACTCAGCAT
Organism: Vibrio sp. 10N.247.311.14; assembly: GCF_041467715.1. NCBI lineage: Bacteria > Pseudomonadati > Pseudomonadota > Gammaproteobacteria > Vibrionales > Vibrionaceae > Vibrio > Vibrio sp. 10N.247.311.14. The sequence continues at coordinate 16,083 of NZ_JBFSVE010000037.1, read as the reverse complement.
AAACAAAGGAACTACACGTATGACTACGCAAACTAAGGCGTTGGACGCGCCGCTGAAGATCAACAGTCAACACATCATGGTATCTCTATTGGTTGTCGCGACTTTCATTTTCTTCACATCAATTGGATTGAACCACCAAGAAGGAGAGGCCTATGGATGGATGAGCCTTCTCCCTACCGCACTTGTTTTGGTATTCGCCCTAACTACACACCGCACCGTAGAGGCGCTTTTTAGTGGTACCATCGCTGGTGTACTACTACTCAATCCTGCGCAAGCCGTTGAGCAAATTGTCGGCATATCGATGGATGTAATGATGAACGAAACCATTGCATGGATCGTTCTAGTTTGCGGACTGATGGGGGGATTAATCGCAATTCTCGAAAAAGGCGGCAGTATTTTAAGCTTTTCAGATATGTTGGTCACAAAGGTTAAGAGCCGTAAACAATCTATGCTGATGACCTTTTTCCTCGGCATCATGATCTTTATTGATGACTATCTGAACGCGATCGCTATCTCATCATCGATGAAGAAGATTACTGACGGATACAACATCTCCCGTGAAAAACTATCTTATCTAGTCGATTCCACCGCTGCGCCGATTTGTATTCTGGTGCCAATATCAACATGGGCTATTTTCTTTAGCTCACTGCTTGAAGCGAATGGAGTGGCTGAAGCTGGTGAGGGTATCAAAGCATATATTGAAGCGATTCCATACATGGCTTATGGCTGGGTTACGCTGATAATCGTCCTTCTCGTTGCGTTAGAAAAGATGCCGGATTTAGGCGCAATGAAGCAGGCTGAGGAACGAGCGAAGAAAGGTCAAGTACGTCCTGACGGTGCAACAGACATCGACTTTGGCGCAAATATTACAGCGCACACCAACCCAACGATGGGATTAATCAACTTCCTATTGCCTATGGTGGTGTTAGTTGGTGCAAGCTGGTACTTCGGTATTGATCTATTAGCAGGCGTATTTGTCGCAATTATCTTTACTATCTGCTTCTATGGTGTTCAACGTCTAATCTCAATGAATGATATGTTTGAAGCTGTCTACGACGGAATCAAAGTTATGCTGCTGCCATTGGCAACGGTGATTGGTGGATTCATGCTGAAGTCTGTGAATGATTCTCTAGGAGTGACACAATATGTCATCGAGACAGTAAGCCCTTATCTATCGGCGTCTTACTTCCCAGCAATTATCTTTATGATCACCGGTGCATTGGTGTTTGCTACCGCATCTTCTTGGGGAACTTTTGCAGTTGCTATGCCAATCGTATTGCCTCTAGGCGAACAACTTGGCGTACCTCTACATTTAACTATTGCGGCTCTGCTTTCGGCATCAGCAGCGGGCAGTCACTCATGTTTCTTTAGTGACTCAACGGTATTGTCAGCTCAAGGTTCCGGGTGTACCTCAATGCAACACGCAACCACTCAATTCCCCTACGCATTGATAGGTATTGTCGCAACAGCTCTCTTCTTCTTGTTAGTTGGCTAAGCCTCATACAGCTAAAATACAAGCGTAAAAAATGCCTTATTCTACGATAAGGCATTTCAATTTCCTGAAGAGCAAGCTTAAAGCAACTCTCAGCAAGACTCTCCAGCTTTCAAGTGCTCCCTTTCACACCACAGCCTTTAATCACTAGCTGAGTGATGAACTCAGCGGCATCGGCATAGTCTTTATCATCGAGTTGGTCCTTCTGCATCACGCTGCAAATCTGCCAGCCAAAATCGGCGTAGGTTTGAGTTGCCGCCCAGATGGTAAACATCAGGTGATGAGCGGGAACATCGTCCATTAGGCCCTGCGCCGACCATGTCGAGAACTTATCAAGAATCATCTGGGATTGCTTATACAGCTCGTCACCAATCTCTTTCGGCAATACTTTAGCGCCAGACATCACTTCATTGGCAAATACTTTAGAGGCATGTGGATGGTCGCGAGAAATAATCAGTTTGGTTTGAATATATTGAGACAAGGCTTCAACAGGATCGCTCAGCTCTTCAATCGGACGAGATGCTTCTAGCAAGGGCTGAGTGACGGTTTCAAGCACAGCGTTGTAGAGCTTATCTTTAGAGCTGAAATAATAGAATACGTTAGGTTTGGGAATGTCGGCCGCTTTTGCGATGTCAGCCATTTTTGTTGCGGCATAACCATGAGTGGCGAATTGTTCACACGCGACTTCGATGATTAAATCTTGATTCTTTTGTCTGATCCTAGACATATTGCATCCTATACAGCTCGTTACTAAAATCATAGTAATCAACGTGCTTCATTAGTCCAGAAGATAATCTCAGAACTCAAGGTCACCGCATTGATAACAATAAAATGGCCGCTCTATTTGTTAAGAAGCGACCATTCCATACCGTGTTTTTGAACTGTTCAAGTTAAAGAATCAATATTGCGCGGAAGTCATTCACATTAGTCAGCGTTGGTCCCGTGGTAAGAAGCACATCGACTTGCTTGAAGAAATCGTAGCTGTTGTTGGCATCGAGGTAGTCTTGCGCTTTAAGCGACAAGCTCGAACCTTGTTGCCATGTTTGTGGGGTAATCCACGCACCCGCATTGTCCTCCACGCCATCAATCCCGTCGGTATCGGCGGCCAATGCAAATATGTTGTCTTGGCCTTTAAGCTCATTATACAAGCTCAATAAGAACTCACAGTTACGCCCACCACGACCATTGCCTTTAACGGTTACTGTGGTTTCGCCACCAGAAAGTATCACGCAAGGCGTCGCAAATGGGTGCTTGTGATTGGCCACTTGCTTAGCCAACGCAGCGTGAACTTTCGCAACATCTCGCGCTTCTCCCTCTATGCAATCACTCAACACATAAGCCGGAATGCCTAAGCCTTCAGCTTCTGCTGCAGCGGATTCCAATGCCGACATCGGAGTCGCGATAATATGGTGCTCGGCATTCTTCCAGCAGACGTCATCTGGCTTAACGGTTTCTGACTCTGGATTATTTAACCATTCAAATGCCGAGCGTGGTGTTTCTATTCGGTAACGTTCTAAAATTGCCATCGCATCAAAACGCGTAGTGGTGTCGGGTACGGTTGGGCCAGAGGCAATCACACTAATGTCATCACCCGGCACATCAGAAATCGCCAGTGACACTACCCTTGCAGGATAGGCCGCTTTGGCGAGTCGACCGCCTTTTATTGAAGATAGATGTTTGCGAACACAATTCATCTCATCAATGGCGGCGCCTGATTTGAGCAACGCCTTATTGATTTGTTGCTTCTCTGCCAAGCTGATGTCGCCCCCGGGCAGACTTAGCAAAGCAGAACCGCCCCCCGACAGTAGGCAAATCACCGTGTCGTCGGCGCTCAAGCCACTCACTAATTGCAGCATACGTTGGCTTACTTCTAAGCCCATCGCATCTGGCACGGGGTGCGCTGCTTCAATCACCTCAATGTGTTCGCAAGGTGCGGTGTGTTCGTAGCGGGTCACGACTAAGCCTTCAAGATCACGCAGTGCAAGATCTTGTTGTTTCTTTGCCTGCCACACCGCTTCCAGCTCTGCTGCCATTGATGCGGCCGCTTTTCCTGCTCCTATCACCACAGTACGCCCGGCTTGATTAGCAGAGCGATAAAAAATGTCTTGAGGAAGAAAAGGTTCGATGTGATTTTTAGGCAGCGCCTGATTAACAGCACTTGAGAAAAGGGTTTGTAGAAACTGCTTAGCATCAATGTCCATCAGCCACTCCTTAGTTGACGGAGAAAAAAAGAACCCCGATACAAGGCCAAAGGGTGCCTGCTAAGATCAAGTTGGAAAGGAACAACTTCAACCTCTGCCTCGTATCAGGAACGCGTATAAAAGGAGACGAAACTACGCGATTTATAAACAAACTGTTGGGCTACGAATCGATAGCAGCCCTAATTAATTAGCGAATCGAGTGGTCAGAACGTTTCTCAATCGCTTGGATAAGCGCAGAGTGGTCCCAACCTTCACCGCCCATTTCGGCGCACTCGCCAAATAGCTCTTGAGCGTTAGCCGTATTCGGTAGTGCGACACCTAATTCTTGTGCGCCCGTTAGCGCTAAGTTCAGGTCTTTCTGGTGAAGTGAGATTCTAAAGCCCGGGTCGAATGTGCCTTCAACCATACGCTCACCGTGCACTTCCAAGATCTTAGAGTTAGCAAATCCGCCTAGTAGCGCCTGACGCACGCGTGCTGGATCAGCGCCTGCTTTCGAAGCAAAGACTAACGCCTCAGACACGGCTTCGATATTCAGAGCAACGATGATTTGGTTTGCGACCTTACAGGTTTGACCCGCACCGTTGTCGCCTACTAGCGTGATGTTCTTACCCATGATTTCGAACAGAGGTCGTGCTTTATCAAAGGCTTCTTGCTCACCGCCAACCATGATAGTCAGCGCCGCATTGATAGCGCCTACTTCGCCACCTGATACCGGTGCATCAAGGTATGAAGCACCGCCTTCGTTGATTCGCGCTGCAATTGCTTTGGTCGCGATTGGCGAAATTGAACTCATGTCGATAACCAGTTTTCCAGCTGCACCGCCCGCCATTAGGCCTTTCTCAACACCGTTGTCACCAAACAGGACATCTTCAACTTGAGGGGTATTCGGCACCATTAAGATAATGATATCTGCTGCTTCAGCCGCTTCTGCTGGTGAATGACAGACCGTTGCGCCTGCTGCCACAAGATCGACAGGTGCTGCATTAAAGTGATCCGACAGAATCAATTCATGACCCGATTTTTGAAGGTTACTCGCCATAGGTTTACCCATGATGCCAGTTCCGATAAATGCAATTTTAGACATGTTGTTCTCCTTAACGTTTGAGGGTTACCAGACGCAATTAACGGTACTGGTTCAGCCAACCAAGGCCTTCTGTCGTTGTCGTTTTCGGTTTGTATTCGCAGCCAACCCAGCCTTGATAGCCAAGCTCATCAAGATAATTAAGCACGAATGGGTAATTGATTTCTCCGGTACCCGGTTCGTGTCGACCTGGATTATCCGCCAATTGCACGTGTGCGATTTGACCAATGTTCTGCTGCATGGTCGGCGTAAGATCGCCTTCCATAATTTGCATGTGATAAATATCGTATTGGATAGAAAGGTTATCGCTCCCTACCTCTTTGATGATCGCTTTGGCTTGCTCAGTCGTATTCAAGAAGAAGCCCGGAATATCACGGGTATTGATCGCCTCTATCACTAAGCTAATGCCTTCTGCTGCTAGCGCGTTCGCCGCGTAATGCAGGTTAATCACAAACGCCGATTGCGCGTCTTGTTGGGTCACACCTTGCGGAACAATCCCCGCCAAGCAATTCACTTGAGTACAACCGAGTGCTTTTGCGTAAGCGATGGCTTTAGGTACACCCGCTTGAAATTCTTCAACTCTTGCTGGGTCTACCGCGATACCACGGTCGCCAGCGTCCCAATCACCCGCAGGCAAGTTAAATAGCACTTGCTCTAGGTGATTAGCGTCGAGCTTTGCTTTGATTGCCTGAGCATCAAAGGCGTAAGGGAAAAGATACTCCACACCTTGAAAGCCCGCTTCTGCGGCAGCTTCAAAGCGATCCATAAAATCAACTTCCGTGAATAACATTGACAAGTTTGCTGCAAATTTTGCCATGACTCTGTCCTTATTCTTTATCTGTAAAAATCTGGTTATTTGTAGTAAAGCCTCGCTCTATTGGAGACTTTCCGTAGAGCTAAACCTCAGCTCTACGGATACACATTACTTAATGATTACTTGTACGCCAGCGCCGTTGGAGCATCGTCGCGGCTTTCGGCAAGCGGTTCAAATTCGTTAATTGCATTGATCTCAACGCCCATCGCAATGTTGGTTACTCGCTCAAGAATCAGCTCAACAACAACCGGTACTTTGTGCTTGTTCATCAGCTCTTTTGCTTGCTCAAACGCAGCGGCAATTTGCTCTGGTTCACGAACTCGAATTGCCTTACAACCTAAACCTTCAACAACCGCGACATGGTCAACACCGTAGCCTTCAAGCTCTGGCGCATTCTGGTTATCAAACGCCAGTTGTACACAATAGTCGATATCAAATTGGCGCTGTGCTTGGCGAATCAAACCTAGATACGAGTTGTTCACCAACACATGAATGTATGGCAAGTTGAACTGCGCACCTACCGCCAGTTCTTCGATCATGAATTGGAAATCATAATCACCAGAGATAGCGACAATATCACGATCAGGATCGGCCGCTCGTACACCTAATGCAGCAGGTGTTGTCCAACCCAATGGGCCTGCTTGACCACAGTTGATCCAGTTACGAGGCTTATAAACATGCAGGAACTGAGCGGCAGCGATTTGCGACAAACCAATGGTGCTCACATAGCAAGTGTCACGGCCAAATGCCTTGTTCATCTCTTCATAAACACGCATCGGCTTCATTGGTGCTTCATCGAAATTGGTTTTACGCAGCATGGTCGACTTGCGTTCCTGACACTCACTTGCCCAAGCATTTCGGTTCGGCAACTTGCCAGCATCACGCCACTCTTGCGCCACTTCAACCATTAGCTCTAGTGCAGCTTTCGCATCAGATACAATGCCTAAATCTGGGCAGAACACACGGCCGATTTGGGTTGGTTCAATGTCCACGTGTACGAACTTGCGGCCTTCGGTGTAAACATCCACAGAGCCGGTATGACGGTTTGCCCAACGGTTACCCACACCAAACACAAAGTCAGAGTTGAGCATGGTTTCGTTACCGTAACGATGGGACGTTTGTAGCCCCACCATACCCGCCATTAAGTCATGGTCATCTGGAATAGAGCCCCAGCCCATTAAGGTTGGGATCACTGGAACACCGGTAATTTCTGCGAACTGTTGTAACAATTCAGATGCGCCAGCGTTAATCACACCACCGCCCGATACAATCAGCGGTTTTTCAGATTGAGACATCATGGTTAATGCTTTCTCAACCTGCGCGCGGGTTGCTTGCGGTTTGTAAGGTTCTAGCGGTTCATAGGTATCGATATCAAATTCAATCTCAGCCAGCTGAACATCAATCGGTAGATCAATCAGGATTGGACCCGGGCGACCCGAACGCATTAAATGAAAGGCTTTTTGAAATGCGCGTGGCACTTGAGCAGGTTCCAGTACCGTGGTTGCCCACTTAGTCACAGGCTTAACGATAGATTCAATGTCGACCGCTTGGAAATCTTCTTTGTGAAGACGAGCACGTGGCGCCTGGCCTGTGATGCATAGAATTGGAATCGAATCTGCAGACGCAGAATAAAGGCCCGTGATCATGTCCGTTCCCGCAGGACCAGAAGTACCAATACACACACCTATATTGCCTTGATTGGTACGCGTATACCCTTCAGCCATATGGGATGCACCCTCTACGTGACGAGCTAAGACGTGGTCGATTCCTCCGAGCTTTTTCATCGCTGCGTACATTGGATTTATCGCTGCGCCGGGAACACCAAATGCGATGTCTACTCCTTCACGTTTAAGCACCTCTACCGCTGCTTCAATCGCTTTCATAATTGCCATTCGAACCTCCAGTTCAGATTGTATACAATTAACCTAACTTTTGTGTACTATGAACCATCCTCGCTATTTATCAACCCCAGAATGAAACAATCTTGTTACATCAACCCATCACATTAAGTACGCACTTACCCTGAAAAGCTTACAATTCATTGCTTTACATAAAATATCTTTACGTAAAAATAAATTAAAAAAGATTAAATGATAAATAAATGTTAAATACCGTTTGCTTGTTTACAATTTCTACAATATAAATATCCTTAAAAAGATAATTTTGTATACAAAATGACATCGTATTGTACAAAGGAGACAAGCAATGATGAATGACGTGAAAGAGAGAGAAGATGTGCTGTGTATGCAGGTACTTGGGAAGATGGACAACTCCGAGTACAAAGAGATCTTGTCTAAAGATGCATTAAAGTTCTTAGAAGCCCTTGTTAATAAGTTTGGAGATCGCCGTCATACCCTGCTAAATGACCGTGACATAAAACAAGCTCAATATGACAACGGTGAGTTACCTAATTTCAGAAAGGACACCGTATCCATTCGTCAGAATAATGAATGGAAAGTGGCAACACCGCCGCCAGAGTTACTGGATCGCCGCGTAGAGATCACCGGACCTATCGAAAGAAAGATGGTGATCAACGCGCTAAACTCAGGCGCGAAAGTCTTCATGTGTTGCTTTGAGGATGCCTCTTCCCCGACTTGGGCCAATATGGTCGAAGGGCAAATCAACCTAAGAGACGCCAACCTTGGCACCATTAGCTACTTCGATGAGAAGAAGCAGAAGCGTTACCAATTAAACGACGATCCTGCACTGCTGATCGCACGCCCACGAGGGATCCACCTTCCTGAGCAATCCATCCAATTCAACAATCAGCCTATCGGCGGTTGCTTGATGGACTTCGCTTTGTACTTTTTCCATAACTATCAGTCACGTGAAAAACAAGGCTTAGGTGTTTACTACTACATTCCCAAGCTTGAGAGCATGGAAGAAGCACAGTGGTGGGACGATATTTTCAGCTTCACCGAAAACTATTTCCACGTACCCAAAGGCACCATTCGTGCGACCGTGTTGATTGAAACTCTGCCAGCCGTATTCCAAATGGAAGAGATCTTATACGCCATGCGTGATCATATCGTAGCGATGAACTGTGGCCGTTGGGATTACATCTTCAGCTACATCAAAACGCTGAAAAACCATAAAGACCGCATCTTGCCAGACCGCCACGGGATCGGCATGGATCAAGAATTCCTCAACGCCTATAGCCAACTGTTGGTGCGCACTTGTCACGCTCGTGGCGCATTAGCAATGGGTGGGATGTCAGCCTTTATTCCAGCAAAAGACCCGCAAGAAATGGCACGTGTAACCGCCAAGGTTATCGAAGATAAACAAAGAGAATCTCAGAACGGACATGATGGCACATGGGTCGCACACCCTGCACTGGTTGATTTGGCAATGTCGATCTTTGATAAGCACTTAGATGGCAAAGTAAACCAAATGGATTTCCAAAGCCCAGAGCATGTGATCAATGCAGACTCGTTGCTAAAGCCTTGTGAGGGCAGTCGCGACGAAGTAGGAGTACGTAAGAATATACGCATCGCGCTGTATTACATCGAAGCTTGGATTCAAGGCTACGGCTGTGTGCCTATCTACGGCCTCATGGAAGATGCCGCGACTGCTGAGATCTCAAGAGCCAATATCTGGCAGTGGATCCACCACGGGGTAACACTCGATGATGGCCAAACCTTTACCAAATCACTATTCCACTCTTGGCTTTACCAAGAGCTAGGCACGATAAAACATGAAGTCGGAGACTCGTGCTATACAGCAGGTCGATTTGAAGAGACAGCTGATCTTTTCTATCAACTTTCTACAGCCAAAGAGTTCGCTGCCTTCCTAACTTTACCCAGCTATGGGCTATTACAAGAGTCCAGTTAGGACTCTTGTACCGAGCTGAATCAGTCGATGATATTCACAACAAGCGTAATGATTGGCTGACTTAGCTTGGTACACGGCCCCTTGAAAAACTAGGAGATAACATGGGAAGTTTGACTCTACAACAAGCGTTAACCATCATTGATGGCACCTTAAAAGCAGGAAACAAGATCCACACAGAACCTTTGACGGTCGCCGTCTTAGACAGCGGTGGCAAGCTGATTTCTCTGCAACGTCAAGACGGCTCTAGCATGATGCGACCAGACATCGCGATCGCTAAAGCGTGGGGGGCACTCGCACTGGGTTGTTCCTCTAGAAAACTCGCCCAAGATGCTGACAACCGACCAGCATTTATCTCCGCCGTAAACGTGCTCGCGCACGGAAACATGGTGCCAGTTCCTGGGGGGCTACTGATTCGAGACAAGGATAAAACGGTATTGGGTGCTATCGGCGTGAGCGGTGACATTTCAGACATTGATGAAAGCTGCGCCATTAATGGCATTGGCTGCGCAGAACTGTTCAGTGATGAGATGCTGCAAGCTTAACTCGCTAACTCTCTGTACTTGAAATTCTTAGACAGGAACAAAAAAACCGAAGCGATTAGGCTTCGGTTTTTTATTGAATCTAAAGGAAGATCAGAAAAACTACTCGTACGCGCTCAACCATGTTTTCAGAAGTTGGTTGGTGTTCTTCTTCTGACTCGCAGACAATGATTTAACCAGTTTTTTCTGCATTTCGACATGTTCAGTCATCATTTGGTCAATAAGAATAAGACCATCTTTTGTTAACTGAACACTCACGCTGCGTCTGTCTTCTTTACTGTGCTCACGACTGATCAGCCCTTTCGCTTCTAGCTTATCAAGGCGATTGGTCATCGCGCCTGATGTCAGCATCATCGAGCCGATCAATTCTGACGGAGTCAGTCGGTAAGGCTTTCCAGAACGTCGCAACGTCGCCAGCACATCAAACTCACCCAGCTTCATGTCGTATTTTTTATGAAGCTCGGCAACTTGCGTCTCCATATACTTGGCAATACGCATAATCCGGCCCATCATTGCCATAGGCTCAGTTTCTAATTCGGGCTTTTCCTTTGCCCATTGCTCTACAACGCGGTCGATAGCATCCATTTGCAATCTAGCTCCGTGATTAGTCTTGTTTACTTCAAACTAGTTTAACATAAAGATACTTTACAACCACTAGTTCTCAGTATACAGTTCACACAATAGTTATCTTAATGTAAAGATATTTTAAATGAACATATTATTAGCAATGATCCCCGCGTTCTTTTGGGGAACAACCTATGCAGTGACGCAATTTACGCTACAGGAGTGGCCACCATTATTATTAGGTGCTTTGCGTGCGTTACCTGCTGGTTTGTTATTGCTAGCAGTAAAGCCGACACTGCCTAAAAACGGCGAGTGGCAGATCATTTTCACATTGGGTCTTATCAATATTGCGACCTTCTTTGGCCTGATCTTCGTGATGGCACTAACGCTGCCTTCAGCGATTTCTGGCGTGGGTATGATCTCTGTGCCTGTGTTCGCGATGATCTTCCATTGGGTAGTGAAAAAGCAGCGCCCGCATTTGATTCAAGCCCTGTCTGGTATTGGCTTGATCACCTTAGCGTGGATATTGTTTAACCCAAGCCAAATCGCTTTGAATCCAATCGGTTTAGGTGCCATGTTCGCCGCAATCATGTGTATTGTCATCGGCAGCAGTATTACCAAATCACTGGGTAATCGCATGCACTGGTGGAAGGTATTAACATGGCAACTGATTCTGGGCGGTACGATTTTGTCTGTCGCGTCTGGCGTTCATGCATTCATCGATCCGCAGCCTTATGTTAATGCCGTGACTCATTTCGATACTCGTAATGCTATGGGACTCGTATGGGTTATTGGGCTAAACACAGCGCTGGGTTACGGCATGTATGTGTGGTTGCTACAGCGTATGTCGGTGGTTGATTTCACCTTCGGTGGCATCGCAAACCCAGTAGCTGGCATCGTGACCGGTATGGTGTTGATGGGTGAATCCTTTACTCCAGTACAGTATTCACTGATGACAGGCATGATCGTGATGTCACTACTACCGCAACTTATTCTGGCAGTAAGACAGTCCAAACAAGTTAAGCCTGTTACGCAGTAGAAGATTTAGATTGTTACTTATAAACCCGCCAAGTGCGGGTTTTTCTTTACAGGCATCACACCTATATAAAATATGTATTTGTTCTCGTACCGACCCAACCTTATAGTTAAACAACTAATAATAAGGTGCTCAATATGGCAAAAGACTTGTTTTCTAGCTTAGATTTAAATCTACTGCGAACTTTTATGATCCTGCATCAAGAGCGGAATATGCGCAAAGCATCCGAGCGTTTATTCGTATCTCAACCGGCGATCAGTAAAGCTCTACAAAGATTGCGCGATCATTTTGACGATGAGCTATTTGTAAAAACGCACCACGGATTACGTGCAACAGAGCATGCCAATATGCTCGCCGAGAATATTTCACCAATCTTGGATGATCTTTCTTCAGCACTCAATAATAGTAATGAATTCAACCCTAGTGAACTACGCGGGCCCCTCAAGTTAGCGTTATCTCCTTTCCTCCTTAGCTCACTATCAAGTAAGTTATTCAAAGCAATTCGCTCTCAAGCTCCGCATGTTCAAGTTCAGCTATTAAACTGGTCTAAAACAACGATGGCTGACATCATTAATGATGAGGTGCTGATTGGTTTCAATTATGAAATTAACCACGCCCCCAAGGAGCTCTTACAACAACCGATAGCCCAAGACAGTTTTAAAGGTTACTTGAGAGAAGGCCATCCTTATCAGAAAGATTTTATTGAAATCAAAGATGGCGTTAAGTTTGAGCTGGCTACAATTATTGCGATAGATTGGAACTCTCATCAAACACTTGCAGAAAAAATAATGAAAATCAAAGGACTAGAAGCAAGAATAGGCTTCCGTTCAGAGCTGCCATCAGCGGTTATTGATGTAGTACAAAACTCCGACATGATGTTCCCTGCCTCGAAATTTTTAGGCATAGAGAAGAAAACCTCCTTACGGGCCATCGACATCTTATTTGACAACAAGGATATCAACCCTATCGTGTGTGCATACTTTCACCACAAACATCGTAACAGTCCTACAACTCTATGGCTTAAGAAGATATTGGATAACCTTCTCAATAATAACCAGTAGTTATCACCCTCTTTACTCTGTTTCATTAATAACTAATCGTTAAGGCCTCTATTCTTTTAAGGAATTAGAGGCTTTTTTATTCAGTCCATATACTTCTCTCATCGGCTAGGAACGCCACATAACACTGCAAGAAGCAAACCTTGTTCCTATACAATTATTTGAGAGTAAACCATGAAACTAAAACTACTAAGCACTGCTATCGCAGCGACATTCCTTGCTGGCTGTTCTTCTTCTGGTAGCAGCGATAACGGTACAAGTCCTGAACCACAGGTTGGCGTTGCTGATGTTATTTACAACGAAGAACTACGAACAGCATATATCATCGGCGATGAAGGTAACAATGCTGTAGTGATTGGAGATGGTGAAGGTAACGCTGTAGTAGCTGTAAATGGTGAAGTATTCACTATCCAAGGTGATGTTGTTGTCGACGCGAATGGCGATATCGTTGGCACAGTGGTTACAGACAATGGTGTTGCGACCGTTTATATTAACGATAAATCATATACATTAGCTGTTGAAAATGGCCGATTGATCATCGAAGGTTCAGTGTTAGAACCAGAATTTGGTGATGACGAATGGGGACCTTCTGCTGGCAATGAATTCTTTGCTAATTACATGATTGTAGACGACCTTGGAATGCCTGTAGCGCTTATCGAAGGTGACAACGGTAACTACATGTGGGTCATCCAAGGAGATGATACCTATTACCTCAATATTAACGGTTCAGATGCTAAACCAACTCACAAAATCGTAGATGGTGAAGTGTTAACGATGTCTGGTGAAAGCACCGGAATCACAGTAGAAACTCACCGTACTGATGGTCAAATTACACATCTGACATTCAATACTCCCCGCGGTGAAGAAATCATTATTCGCCATGAAGACGGCCGTCTAATCGCAACAGTCTTTGGTCACGGGCATGAGCACGAAGGCCCTGATTCCGCGCCTACTTACGGTGACATAGATGACGTTCTAGGCACAACTATCATTACTCTGGACAACGGTGAGACACTGATTTTGAAAGATGGTGTTTTATACCACCCAAGCTCAGACAGCGGAGCTGTGCTCAATGCTGACGGTACAATCACTAATATGGATGGCGAAGTTATCGCTCACGCTGAAATGCAAGAGCTCGGTTTTGTTGTGAGCTTAGAAAATGGCGCAGAAATTACGTTCCGTAATGATGACGGACGTCTTTTCGCAGCAATAACTGGTAAGCCAAACATTGCTCAGGAAAAAGTAAGAGGCCTTTCAGATATCCAAAAACAAGAACTAAAAGGTAAAATTCAATCTCTTTCTCAAGAACAACGTCAGCAAATTAAACAAGCAGTCAAAGACCGCGTTAGTCGTAGCTAGTAAAAAATAATAAATATAAAAGCAAAGGAGCCGCTTATTAGCGGCTCCTTTTTATTTGAGAGTTGAGAACACGATGAAACGACTATTGATCACTTTATTGATGCCCTTCGCCATATATGCAAACGACCATCAATTACAAACATTAAGCTACCACGAGCCAAGTTTAAGTTTTCAAACAGCCAAAGCCGGAGACAGCTGGATAGGTACAGTCTCTGGTGTCATTCAAGCAACTGAAGAAATCAACATCAGTGCAGAAATTGACTCGGAAGGTTACCTAGAAATAGGGACGGGTTACGGATTGATGTTGGGTAACTTTTACACTGAAGCTTTCGTGAGTTATGGCCGAGCAGACCTGATCGATATCTACGATATAGGCTTATTTGGTGGCACAGCTATCACGAGTAATATTATGGTTTTTGCTAATACATCGCATGAATGGCGCGATGTTTCTTTATCCCTCATAGATATGACAGACAGAGAATGGAAGAACACGGTTGGGACCAGTTACTCTCCCACACAGTTTATGAACTTTTCTTATTCATTCAGCCATGATCGTCAATTAACGGGTTCAAAAGGCTATTACAACAGCCAAGACGTCACTTTTACGCTGAAACCCAAATGGGTGGAACCGTATGTGAAATATACATTCGGTCAAAAACGCGTTAGTCCGGGAGACGTATTTCGTTCTGATGGTAGCGTTGAGCTAGGATTCAACCTTCGTTTTTAGTTTACCGTTTCGTGTGGTAGCTCTCACCCCTTTATAGTTTGATTCAATAAAGGGGCTTTTTGCCTCGTACTAAGTCTTTAGTACCAATCAAGAATAAAACAATCACCTTAAATAATGTTCTCACTTCGGCCTCAATTTCAACCTTCTATCTCCCACCAACCCCTCAAAAAGAACAATAACTTTAACTCACCCTGCCTTTGTGAAAATAAATTATTAAAAAAGATTACATTAGAGATTTAATTTCTATATTTCATTTCAATTAGAGATAAAAAGACAAAAACTTTCTCCGACGACCTACTTATACTGTGCCACGTCGTTAAGGCGCTACAAGCCTATGATTTAAAATAATTATTAATGAGTAGTCACCATGAATTCGAAGTCGCTAACTATTTTGCTTTTTGTCTCTGTTTGCTTAATTTGGGGAACCACTTGGTTCGCGATGGAAGTAGCATTGCATTCTATCCCACCTATTTTTGCTACTGCGTTGCGCTTTTTACTTGCAGCACCTCTGCTTGCAGTATTGGCGAAAGTCTTCAACCAACCACTGCTGTTCCCTAAAGGTAAGCGCCAATGGCTGCTTATTGTTGCGTTGATGTATTTCGCGATTCCGTTTACGTTGATGATCTATGGCGAGCAATACATCTCTTCAGGTTTAGCGTCGATCATCTTCGCCAACATGCCTGTGGCTGTGATGTTGATGTCTGGCTTATTCTTAGGTCTACGACTAGCGAAGCACCAGATATTCGGGTTGATCGCTGCTGTTGTGAGCCTATGTCTAATCCTTGGTAATGAAATGCAGATGGGTGGCGATGACTACCTAATTGGCACGGTTTGCTTAGGCCTTGCTGTGGCGATTCACGCAGTTATGTATGTGCTGGTTCAAAAGCACTGCAAAGGCATTGAAGTACTGACCTACAACGCCGTACCAAGCTTAATTGCAGCTCTATTCTTATTTGCCGTATCAGCTATGGGCGAAAACGTAAATGTTAAATCTTTCACTTGGGATTCAATCTCAGCTGTGGTTTACCTAGGCTTTGTGGCGAGTGTGGGCGGCATTGTGGCTTACTTTAAATTAGGTCAGGTTTCGACCCCTTTCCAAGCGTCTATCTGCTTTTTGATTTTCCCGGTAGTAGCGCTGCTAATATCTTGTTACGTCAATGGTGAGGTTCTATCTGAACAGTCACTTGTAATGATGATTCCTCTACTTTGCGGCATCCTGCTAACCAAAGCACCAAAGGGAATCTTCAAGCTGCGTACCGAATTAAAAACCGTAAGAAACTGATCCGCGTGAAACCTATTTTGCGGATTAGATATACATATCCCACATAATCGAGTAGGAGGAGGCCTCACGGCCTCCGTCCTCTCACACCACCGTACAAGC
>NZ_JBFSVE010000036.1:0-55145 GCF_041467715.1 Vibrio sp. 10N.247.311.14 | reverse complement strand
CTGAGCCCGTAGAGGACTTTCACCTCCTAGATCAACGCCATGCTCGGCGCACAAACAAAAACGCCGAACATAAGTTCGGCGTTTGAAATGTATCTAATACAGCTTTGAGCTCAAGCTATTTTCAACTCATGCTATACGCTGAATGATGCGCCACAACCACATGTTGTTGTAGCGTTCGGGTTGTTCACAAAGAAGCGTGCGCCTTCTAGGCCTTCAGTGTAATCAACCATGCCGCCCATTAGGTATTGTAGGCTCATTGGATCAACAACCAGCGTTACACCGCTGTTTACAATTGTAGTGTCGCCATCATTTACTTTTTCATCAAATGTGAAGCCGTATTGGAAACCGCTACAACCACCACCTGTAATGTATACACGCAGTTTTAGTTCTGGGTTTTCTTCTTCAGCAATTAGCGTTTGTACGCGGGTAGCTGCTGCATCAGAAAAAGACAATGGGATATTTACTTCGCTCACGACAACCTCTCTTACCTGTGTCAAAAACAACATGATACAAATCTAATTCGAGACCATAGTTGTTGAGTATTTTCTTATATTCCGGTGATTATCTAATACCTGACTGAAACGTTCAAGTATTCACCACAGGATCGGTCCTTTTACTGCTGTAAACTCGCCAATATCTAACAATTAAAACGTGTAACCACACAAAACAACCAGATTCGGGTGATTATCTGGGCGAAAGCATTCCTAGTTGGATTAGGGATAGGTACAATGCGTGCCAATTGGTCCGACAGTCAAAAGAGGATATATCAATGACCAAATCAGCAGAGCTGTACGAAAAAGCACAGCAAACCATTCCTGGTGGCGTAAACTCTCCAGTTCGTGCATTCAATGGCGTAGGTGGTTCTCCAATCTTCGTTGAACGCGCTGATGGCCCACTTATTTTTGATGCTGATGGTAAAGCGTATATCGATTACGTTGGCTCTTGGGGTCCAATGATCCTTGGTCACAACCACGCGGTTATTCGTGACGCAGTTATTGCAGCAGCTCAACGCGGCCTTAGCTTCGGTGCTCCAACCGAAACTGAAATCAAAATG
The DNA here is from genome assembly GCF_041467715.1 of Vibrio sp. 10N.247.311.14. NCBI lineage: Bacteria > Pseudomonadati > Pseudomonadota > Gammaproteobacteria > Vibrionales > Vibrionaceae > Vibrio > Vibrio sp. 10N.247.311.14. The sequence continues at coordinate 54,091 of NZ_JBFSVE010000036.1, read as the reverse complement.
GCTGAACTGGTATCTGAGATGGTTCCATCAATGGAACAGCTACGTATGGTGAGCTCAGGTACAGAAGCAACAATGAGCGCGATTCGTCTAGCTCGTGGCTTCACTGGTCGTGACAAAATTCTTAAGTTTGAAGGCTGCTACCACGGCCACGCAGACAGCCTACTTGTAAAAGCTGGTTCTGGCGCACTGACTTTAGGTCAACCAAGCTCTCCAGGCGTACCGGCTGATTTTGCGAAACTAACGCTAACAGCAACCTTCAACAATCTAGATTCAGTACGTGAAATCTTCGCAGCAAACAAAGGCGAGATCGCTTGTATCATCGTTGAGCCAGTAGCGGGTAACATGAACTGTATCCCTCCTGTAGAAGGCTTCCACGAAGGTCTACGTGAAATCTGTGATCAAGAAGGTGCATTGCTAATCTTTGATGAAGTAATGACAGGTTTCCGCGTTGCTGAAGGTTGTGCTCAGGCTTACTACAACATCAAGCCAGACCTAACGTGTCTTGGTAAAGTGATTGGCGGCGGCATGCCTGTCGGTGCTTTCGGTGGTCGTAAAGACGTGATGCAATACATCGCACCAACTGGCCCTGTTTACCAAGCGGGTACGCTTTCAGGTAACCCTGTTGCAATGGCTGCTGGCTACGCATGTTTGAACCTTCTACGAGAAGAAGGCAACGAAAAGCGTCTAGCTTCAAAAACTAAGCAGTTGGCAAAAGGCTTCAAGCAACTTGCTGACAAGCACGGCATCCCGATGCTAGTTCATCAAGTTGGCGGTATGTTTGGTTTCTTCTTCACTGACCAAGAAACTGTGACGTGCTACGAAGATGTAACTAAGTGTGATGTAGAACGCTTCAAGCGCTTCTTCCACCTAATGTTAGATCACGGTGTTTACCTTGCACCTTCAGCATTCGAAGCAAGCTTTACTTCTCTTGCTCATGGTTCAAAAGAACTTGATGCAACACTAGAAGCTGCTGACCGCTCTCTTGCGATCATTGCTGCTGAAAGCAAATAATCGAAAGCACTTTATAAGTCGCTAACCGATTGAATTTAGGGCTGCATTAAATGCAGCCCTTTTTTATATATCGCGCTCACCAGCCACAAATATGACAGCTTATTTAGCCGTCGACTAAGGCTAAAGCTGAACCAAAAGCATTAACGTTCCCAGAAAAGGAAAACCAACAACATCAAGGTACCAAGGAACATTCTGAACCAAGGGATCTCTTTTTTTGTTTGCTGTTCTTCGTCTTGGCATTTCTTATCTTTATTACAGCATCCCATTATCAAAACTCCTCATTGCTAACTCTCTGTTTTGCAGCCATTATAAACTCAGAACGCAAATATAGAGACCATTACCGTGTCAGAAAAACTCAAAATCAATTCCAGCCACTGGGTGATCATCATTGCCCTACTCGCGGCGGCTTATGCTTGTTACTTGCTTATCGAGCCATACGTTAACTCTATCGTGATGGCCTTTATCATTTCACTATTGATGTTCCCAATCCATGAGTGGCTTGAAAAAAAGCTCCCGAATAAAGAAAACATCGTCTCTCTGCTGTCTTGTGTGATTCTGACTTTCATTATTGTTATCCCTTTATTGGCAGTATTCGCAGCAATTGTTCAGCAAGGTTCTCTGTTCTCTCAGAATACTTACCAATGGGTGACCCACGGTGGCATTCAGACTCTGTTTGCTCACCCGTTAGTGGTCAAAGCGCTGTCATTTGTGAATAACTACCTGCCTTTCGACAACATTGAGCCCCAAGCCATCGCACAAAAAGTCGGTGAGTTTGCGACCAGCTTTGGTTCTAAGCTAGTTGGTATCAGTGCGAAAATCTTAGGTGACGCGACCAATTTCTTGATGGATTTCTTCTTGATGTTGTTCGTTTTGTTCTTCTTATTAAGAGATCATGACAAAATCATCAGTGTGGTTCGTCATATTCTGCCGCTGTCTCGTAGCCAAGAAGACAAACTTCTAACAGAGATAGAACAAGTATCTAAATCAGCAGTAATGGGCTCATTCTTAACCGCAATCGCGCAAGGTTTTACCGGCGGTTTAGGTATGTGGATTGCCGGTTTCCCAGGTCTATTCTGGGGTACTATGATGGGCTTTGCCTCTTTCATCCCAGTTGTGGGTACCGCATTAATCTGGATTCCAGCAGCAACCTACTTGTTCCTAACTGGTGATACCACGTGGGCGATTTTCCTAACGGTTTACTGTGTAGCGATTGTTGGTTCAATTGATAACCTTCTGCGTCCGCTGCTAATGCAAGGCAGTGCAGGCATGAATACCCTGATGATCTTCTTCTCACTATTGGGTGGTATTCAACTGTTTGGCCTAATTGGTCTTATCTACGGACCATTGATTTTTGCGATTACCATTGTCCTATTCAACATCTACGATGAAGAGTTTAAGGACTTTTTAAACCAGCAAGACAAGAGTTAACGAACTTGACGTCAACTTGATTGGCGAACCCGTATTAAACACTTCAAGCTTTGGGCGGATTATGCGAAAATCCGCCCTCATTTTTTGCTAACGATTCAACAGAGTGTCCTATGTCAGCTTATATTGCACCAAGCCAGATTGCTCAACGCCAACTCGCCTACTTTGAAGGCAAACATGTTTTAGTTGCCGGTGAGGCAGAAGACTTGTTCCCTGTTGAGTTAGCGAAGCATTGTGAATCTGTCTCTGTGTTTACTTCTAATTACAGCTACTACCGTCAATTAGAAGGCTACAACACCATCCAACGTTTTTATGGTGCGGAGTTTACCGAAGAGACCAAAGCCGACTTAGTGATGTTGTACTGGCCAAAAGCCAAAGCGGAAGCGGAATTTTTGTTGACGATGCTATTTGCCAAGCTAGGCAAAGATACCGAGATCGTCGTGGTTGGTGAAAACCGTTCAGGCGTGAAAAGCATCGAGAAGATGTTTGCTCCTTACGGCAAAGTTGTTAAATACGATTCAGCGCGTCGTTGCTCTTTCTACTGGGGTCAATGCTTCGAGCAACCACAAGCGTTCAACCTGCAAGACTGGTTTAAGACCTACACGGTTAACATTGGTGAGCAATCACTTACGGTAAAAAGCCTTCCTGGCGTCTTCAGTCACGGTCAATTCGATGTCGGTAGCCAACTTCTGTTGGATACTCTGCCAAAACTAAAAGGCAAGGTACTGGATTTTGGCTGTGGTGCAGGCGTATTGGGCGCGGTGATGGCATCTCGTAACCCAGATATCGAGCTAGAAATGTGCGACATCAGTGCATTTGCCGTGGCATCAAGCCAAGCAACGCTAGAAGCGAATGGTTTAACGGGTAAAGTCTTCGCATCCGATGTCTATTCTGATACTGCAGAAGACTATCAGTTCATCATCAGTAACCCACCATTCCATTCAGGTTTAGACACTAGCTACAGCGCGACTGAGACCTTACTTTCTCAGGCTCCTAAGCATTTGAAGCGTTCTGGTGAGATGATTATTGTTGCGAATAGTTTCTTAAAATACATTCCAATTATTGAACAAGCGTTTGGAAAATGCGCGACTCTAAATAAGACCACTAAATTCGCGATCTATCACGCAAACAAATAACCTCTCTAGCACAGCGCAGGGTCATTATCTGCGCTGTCTGTTCATATTTTTGTCAAAACTCTATAAAAATGAGCTTTTGCACACGCTTTAAATACCACTTACTTGTCAAAGTAAAAAAACTCGTTAATTTCGTTAAATTGGAACCCGTTAATTCTATTCTCTGTACTTGTTTTCGCCCCTTTTAGCAGTACATCAAAGGAAAGTAGTACCCAATTTATGTTTAGATTCTATCGTAAGCAGAAGTTTAAGCGCCTTCAAAATACCCTAATGCTGGCATTTCTTGTCCTCAGTATTACCCCTGTGACACTTATCGCGATATTTTTCCTCCAATCGCACAGTCAGGATCTCCAGGAACAAAGCACCTCACACCTTGTTTCGGTTCGTGATACTAAGCAGCAGCAAATTGTCGATTACCTACAAGCTCAAGAATCCCAAGTGATGGGCTTTGTTCGCTCAGAATTGGCCAATGCCAGTGGCGGGCGATTTTATGGTTTGATCAATGCATTTCAACGATTGGGGTTAGATATTGACGAGGCACGCAGTAATGCACAGCAGCGCTATATTCAAGGCTCTGGCGATCAAATCAAAACGTCGATCCTCCCTGAATCCAGCAGCTTTATTGGCAGCGAGCGTTATCGCCTGCTCCACAAGCGCTACCATAATGCTTACCTAGAACTGCTTAAACGCTCTGATTTTGACGATATTCTCTTAGTTGATATCAACGGTAACGTCGCTTATTCCGTCTTTAAAAATGACGATTACGGCACCAATCTGCTGACAGGAAAATACAAGGACTCCAACCTAGGTATTACCTTTCAACGACTAGCCAAAGACGTAACCGACCGACGCAAATCTAACGAAGATTACACGCCGGTTATCGTTTCTGACTTTAAAGACGAGAATGGCAAACAGACCGCATGGCTAGGCGCACCTATCGTTCAACAAGGCTACCTACACAGTTACGCGATGTTTAGGCTACCAATCAACGGCATTACTAAGTTGATTGCGGATCTCAACAAGAGTTCGAATATTCAAACGCTGCTTGTAGGTGATGATCACCTGCCGCGTAGCCTTGCTCATTCACAAGAATCTATCAACTTGAGCCTTGATGTTGTCGATAAAGCATTGGCTGGCGAAACAGCGGTTGGCACCTTCGACAACACCCTAGATCAAGCGATCATCGCGGCATATACGCCAATTGAGCTGAAATACGCAACATGGGCTCTTGTCGTAGAGCTGCCAGAGAAAGAGGCGTTTGCCCGTATTCATCAGTTAGAAAAGATCTTCGTGATCGTGATGCTAACGGCGATCATTCTGGTAGTCGTTGCATCGCACTATCTGTCTAACTTCATCACATCCCCACTGCTTAAACTGACGTGGGCTGCCGAAAAAGTATCGGCGGGTGATCTCGATGAAACCATGATCAATACCGAGCGCAAAGATGAGATAGGCCGACTCGCGGTGAGCTTCGAAAGAATGCAGCGATCTATTCGTGAAAAAATGCAGCTCATCAAAAGCCAAAACGATGAGCTTGAGGACAACCTTAAGACCATTCAAAAGCAAAACGAAGAGTTACAACTGGCAAATAAACTCAAAGATGAGTTCTTAGCGACTACTTCACATGAATTGAGAACACCACTGCATGGCATGGTGGGTATCGCTGAAGCGTTGATATCTGGAGCTAACGGCCCTATTCCTGCTAATCAGAAATATCAGTTGGATATCATCATCAATAGCGGTCAGAGATTGGCGACCTTGGTTGATGATCTGCTTGATTATCACAAGATGCGCTATGGCAGCTTAGATATTAAGAAATCAGCCGTTGATTTGTCGGCAGCCACCAGCTTGGTCCTAGAGTTGTCTCATCACCTATTGGGCAATAAGCCAATCCGTATTATTAACCAAGTCCCAAGTGATTTAGGTCTGGTTTCATCGGATCCTCAACGACTTGAGCAAGTGATGTATAACTTGGTCGGCAATGCCATCAAGTACACCTCAGAAGGTAAAATTGTTATCTCTGCCAGCGTTATCGATGACAACATTCGTGTACAAGTTGTCGATACTGGCCAAGGTATACCGGCCGAGTACCTTGAGCACATCTTTGAGCCATTGATTCAAGCAGGCCAAGATGCGAGTAACTACCGCCAAGGTGCAGGGCTTGGATTATCGATCAGTCGTCAGTTGATCGAGCTAATGGGCGGTTCACTGTACGTTAGTAGCCAACCAATGCTCGGCACTACGTTTAGCTTTACCCTGCCCCTAGCTACTCAAGATGAGTTAGACAGTTACAACGAATCAGGTCACTACTCGCACTTCCAAGCGCCTGATTTAATTGATAACAGCCAACAAGAAAATAGTGTTATCAGTGAAAACCCAGATGGCCCGTTATTGGTTATCGCCGATGATGAGCCGGTTAACCTGCGAGTATTAGACAGCTTCTTGAAGTTAGAAGGTTATCGAGTACGTACTGCATGTGATGGCCCTGAAACCATTGAACTGATTGAGAAAGAGAAGCCAGAGCTGCTTCTACTCGACATCATGATGCCAGGAATGAGCGGCTATCAGGTTTGTGAAGCACTGCGTAAGCAATACGATCATGCTCAGTTGCCAATCATCATGCTAACGGCACTCAACCAAGCAGAAGACCGTGTTCGAGGTTTCGAAGCTGGCGCCAATGACTACTTGTCTAAACCGTTCAACAAACAAGAACTAGCGGCTCGAATTACAGCACATCTATCAGCAAGCAAAGCTGAACAAAGACGCCTTGAAAACGACCAACTGCAACTCGAGCTCAAACATAGAGCGATGGTTGAGGCTAACTTGTTAGAAACTCAAGGCCGCTTATTAGAGCAACTAGAATCGGCACCTGAAGCCATCATCTGTATTCGTGACGACCAACGTATTCGCTTTGCTAACGAAGCTGCGGCGAAGCTATTCAGACGCGGACAAGAACAACTTAAACGCTCAATGGCCGACGAGATCATTGCGCCTAAATACCTTAAGGTAGAACAAGCCCACTACTGCGGTGATATTGATATCTATATAGACGATACACGTCAGCGCATACCAAGTGACATCCTTAAGCTGCCTGAAGGCTCAGGGCTCGACACCATGTATATCTTCAATGTAGGTGGTGGTGTTAACTCAAACCGAATCAATAACCTTGAAACGGCGGTTGAGGCTCTCTCTAGTTATGCCTTTGAAGGCGACAAAGATAAGTTACAGCAGCTGAAAGAGCTTGGCGGAGAATTTACTCGTCTTGCTGACAAGGCAACCGGTGAAGGTAAAAACAAGCAAGAGTTAATGCGTGAGGTACTGGTCGATGCGATGACGAATGCCATCATCTACTGGGAATCGGTGACTGGTGAAACCAAGTTTGCTTTCGCCGAGAAGAGTGGCTTGTGGCGCGTCTACTTAGACCGCAGTACGCTGCAAACTCGAACGCTAGACAAATACCTACGCGTAGAAACCCTACCGAAAACGCCTCGCTGGCGAACGGTACTGAGCTCAATCGAATTCATTCTGGAACACTGCAAAGAACAGACGCCAGAAAGAACCCATATTGAGATGCTAAGAGATAAACTTCAGAAACTACTGACCAGTTAAACCCTGAACCAACATCACGATACTTTGAATAATGGAGCCCACCTAGCGTGGGCTTTTTTGTACGCCTAATAATCACAAAAAGTAGAATCCCAACGCTTGCAACGCACTTTTTTTACGCCTTTAAACAAGGGGAAATTCACGCTAATTACTCACAGTGCGTGCTGGTAACCGTCAGTACTTTTCGTTCTATTCTCAATCATATCTGACCGTTATCTGACTCTTTGTTGCAGTTTGAGAAGCGAGTCACAACAGAACGGCAGATTTAATTTTCTAGGGAAATTTAACGTAAAACTGGCAAGTGACCGAGATCTACAATTATACCAACGTAGGGTAAGGCATTATAATAAAAAGCCTTTAAAGTTAGTGGCCACTTACAACCTGCAAGAACCTCAAAACCAAATGCGAGTCACATCACTTTAACAATTGCGTACGAAAAACCACCAAAGCAACCTATTTTGACGTTAATGACGTGGGGTTGTGTGTTTTTAACATTTTTGACGGGAAACGAGTTTGATTAATTCATCGATAAGGTGTTTTCTTACTCCTGCCAAAGGCCTACAGGCCACTCTTACCACTTCTCAGAATCAACGATGAATCTGGAGCAACGAAGAAGAGGTAGGCCTTTAACCAGAGTGTGTATCTACTAAACAATTTAGCGACAGATAACATTCAATCCATTAGTGAAATGAAAGCAAATAGTAAGGAACAGCTATGCTTGCCAATATAAAAAAAACAGCAATAGCAACAGCAATTATTGCAACTGCTACAACAGGTTTTGCATCAGTAGCAACCGCTGCAGAACGCAGTGAACTGACCGTTCACCCGAAAGAGTACACTACATTCGTACGTAACTTTAACCCGTACCTTGGTGCTACTAACCTACATACTACAACTGACTTCATGTATGAGCCGCTAGTAGTATTTAACGAAATGCACGGTAACACTCCAGTGTTCCGTCTAGCTGAAAACTTCAAGATGTCAGATGATCTGATGAGCGTTGTTTTCGACATTCGTAAGGGTGTTAAATGGTCTGACGGAGAAACTTTCTCTGCTGATGATGTTGTTTTTTCTTTCAACCTTGTAAAAGAGAAGCCAGAGCTTGACCAATCTGGTATCAACTCTTGGGTAACTTCTGTAGAAAAACTGAACGACAACCAAGTTAAGTTCACACTAACAGAAGCAAACTCAAACGTACCTTACGAGATTGCTAAAGTACCTGTAGTACCTAAGCACATCTGGAAAGACGTTAAAGATCCATCAACGTTTACCAATGAGAACCCGGTAGGTTCTGGTCCATTTACAGAAATCGATACGTTTACAGCGCAGCTATACATCCAGTGTGCAAACCCGAACTACTGGGATGCAGACAACCTAGATGTTGACTGTCTACGTGTTCCACAAATTGCGAACAACGACCAATTCCTAGGTAAAGTTGTAAACAGTGAAATGGACTGGACGTCTTCTTTCGTTCCAGATATCGATCGTACATACGCAGCAGCTAGCCCTAAACACCACTACTGGTACCCGCCAGCAGGTACACAGGCATTCATCGTTAACTTCAAGCACCCTGATGCTGCGAAGCATGAAGCATTGAGCAACGTTGACTTCCGTCGTGCTTTCTCTATGGCTCTTGACCGTCAAACTATCATCGACATCGCATTCTACGGTGGCGGTACTGTAAACGATTTCGCATCGGGTCTTGGCTACGCGTTTGAAGCTTGGTCTGATGAAAAAACTCATGACAAGTACAAAGGCTTCAACACTTACAACGCTGAAGGCGCGAAGAAGCTTCTTGCTGACGCTGGCTTCAAAGATGTAAACAAAGATGGTTTTGTTGACACTCCATCAGGCAAGTCTTTCGAACTAATGATTCAATCGCCAAACGGCTGGACTGACTTCAACAACACAGTTCAACTAGCGGTAGAACAGCTAAACGAAATCGGTATTAAAGCAAAAGCTCGTACACCTGACTTCTCTGTTTACAACCAAGCAATGCTTGAAGGTACATACGACGTAGCATACACAAACTACTTCCACGGTGCGGATCCATACACGTACTGGAACAGTGCTTACAACTCATCACTACAATCTGGTGATGGTATGCCTCGTTTCGCAATGCACTTCTACAAAAACGACAAGCTAGATGGTCTTCTAAACAGCTTCTACAAAACAGCTGATAAGAACGAGCAGCTAGACATTGCACACGGTATCCAGCAAATCATCGCTGCAGACCAAGTGACAATCCCTGTGATGTCTGGTGCTTACATGTACCAATACAACACAACTCGCTTCACTGGTTGGTGGAACGAAGAAAATCCAAAAGGCCGTCCAAACATTTGGGCTGGTATTCCAGAGCGTCTACTTCATGTACTGGACCTAAAACCAGTTAAATAAGTAATCGTTCAATCCTTGCGGCGTAACCTCTTACGCCGCTTATAAAAATCCCCACACTCTCAATTGAAAGTATGGCGCTAGTCGTCAGGGGATTTTTCGTTCCAAATTTCGCTAGGAGCGACCTGAATCCAGAAACAGGGAAACAATCTGGGTGAGTAAGGTGTGAGTTATGGGTTATTTTTTAAGACGTTTGTCATTTTATTTTGTCGCGCTATTAGTTGCTGCGACGTTAAACTTTATTATTCCAAGAGCAATGCCTGGTGACCCAGTTACCATGATGTTTGCGAACGCTTCTGTACAAGTTACTCCAGAGCGTATTGCTGCAATGAAAGAACTATTAGGCTTCGTTGATGGTGGCTACTTAGTTCAATACGTGGCGTACATGAAGAACATTCTTAGCTGGGAACTTGGTACATCAATTCAATTCTACCCACTTTCTGTAAACACACTGTTGGGTGGAGCATTCGGTTGGTCGCTTTTCTTAGCCGGCACCGCAGTTATTCTTTCTTTCTCGATTGGTTCAATCCTAGGTATTTTCGCAGCGTGGAAACGCGGCAGTAAGTACGATGCCTTCGTAACGCCAGGGATGCTGATTCTACAAGCCGTTCCTCAAGTTGTTATCGCGATGATTGCACTATTTACCTTTGCAATTGGCTTGAAGTGGTTCCCAACAGGGTATGCCTACACCGCTGGTACTATACCTGATTGGACAAGCTGGGCATTCATTAAAGATGTCGCTTACCACGCCTTCTTACCACTGTTCTGTGCTTCTGTTGTTCAAATTGGTGGCTTCCTAGTAAACATGCGTAACAACATGATCAACCTATTAGCCGAAGACTACATCACCATGGCGAAAGGCAAAGGCCTGAGCGAAAACCGAGTGGTATTCAACTACGCAGCTCGTAACGCGATGCTACCTAGTGTGACAGCCCTGTCAATGTCGCTAGGTATGGCAATCGGCGGTCAGTTAATTATCGAAATCATCTTTAACTACCCAGGTCTTGGCAGCGTACTTTTCAACGCAATTAACGCTCGTGACTACCAAGTACTGCAAGGTCAGCTGCTTATCATGACGCTATTCATGCTGTTCTTTAACCTAGTTGCAGACATGCTTTACGTTGTTCTTGACCCTCGTCTTCGTAAGGGTGGTAAATAATCATGAAAGACTTTTTAAAACTCATTTGGCGTAACCCGATGGCCCTAACAGGCGTCATCATCCTAAGTATTTTTATTCTTGGCGCGATTGCAGCTCCATTAATCACCAAACATGTACCAGACAAGCGTACAGGTAACCCACACGAATATCCTGGTTTCGTGGTGAAGTCTGCACAAACTAACCCTGATGGCTGGGTTGCTCAAAATCTAGCAGACGACCGTCGTACATTGATCATGTCTAAAAAGGCAGACCACGTACTAGGTACAACTCGTATGGGTCGTGACGTTTGGTCTCAAGTGGTATACGGCGCACGCGTATCTCTTGCTGTAGGTTTTGGTGCGGGTCTAACCGTATGTTTACTCGCAACTGTTATTGGTGTTTCTGCAGGTTACTTCGGTGGCCGTGTCGATGACGTTCTAACAGCCGCAATGAACATCATGCTGGTAATCCCTCAATACCCATTACTGTTCGTAGTAGCAGCCTTTATCGGTGAGGCAGGGCCACTCACCATAACCTTGGTTATCGGCTTTATGTCTTGGGCTTGGGGTGCCCGTGTTGTTCGCTCCCAAACCTTAGCACTGCGTGAAAAAGAGTTTGTAAAAGCCGCTGAAGTTTTGGGTGAATCTTCATTCCGCATCATCTTCGTAGAGATTCTGCCAAACCTTATCTCTATCGTTGGCGCAAGCTTCATCGGTTCGGTGATGTACGCAATCATGATGGAAGCAACCATCTCGTTCCTAGGTCTTGGTGACCCGAACACAATCAGCTGGGGCATCATGCTTTACAACGTTCAAACCTCTTCATCAATGCTGATTGGCGCTTGGTGGGAACTGTTGGCTCCTTGTATCGCATTGACACTACTTGTAACTGGTCTTGCTCTACTTAACTTCGCGGTCGATGAAATTGCTAACCCGCAACTGCGTTCTCACAAAGGCATGAAGCGTTGGAAGAAACTAGCAGCTCAAGACAAAGAAGAACGTGAACCAGAACTACCACCACAAAATGCACTTTGGAGCGGAGATAAATAATCATGTCTGAACCACTAATTTCTATCCGCAACTTATGCGTGGATTACATCACAGAGTCTGGCGATGTTCGTGCGTGTAACAACGTAAGTTTCGACATCGCTCCAGGTGAAGTCTTCGGCCTAGCTGGTGAATCTGGCTGTGGTAAATCAACGGTCGCTTTCTCTCTTATGCGTCTTCATAAGCCGCCCGCTTACATCAGTGGTGGTGAGGTTATCTTCAACGGTGAGAACATCCTTGAATACAGTGATGACCGTATGCAGTCGTTCCGTTGGAGTGAGATGTCGATGGTATTCCAGAGCGCGATGAACGCACTCAACCCAGTACTACCGATGGAAGAGCAGTTCTGTGACGTAATCATGCGTCACACCAACATGACTCGCGAGCAAGCTAAGCAGCGTGCTGAAGGTCTACTTGAAATCGTAGATATTCACCCGAGCCGATTGAGTGACTATCCTCACCAATTCTCTGGCGGCATGCGTCAGCGCTTGGTTATTGCTATCGCGTTAGCACTGAATCCGAAGCTGATCATTATGGATGAGCCGACAACCGCACTTGATGTGGTTGTGCAACGCGAAATCCTACAAAAGATCTATGCACTAAAAGAAGAATTTGGCTTCTCAATTCTGTTCATCACCCATGACTTGTCATTGATGGTCGAGTTCTCTGACCGCATCGGCATCATGTACTCAGGTGAGCTAATCGAAGTGGCCAACTCTCAAGATATTCTAGAAAACCCTTACCACCCTTACACCAAAGGGCTGGGAAATTCTTTCCCTCCACTGACAGGGCCAAAGACAAAGTTAGCAGGTATTCCGGGTAACCCTCTGAACCTGTTAGAGATCCCTGAAGGGTGTCGTTTCCAAGCTCGTTGTGACCGTGTACATGAAAAGTGTACCAAGGTGCCAACCAAGCTGCGTTCTATCGACCCGGGACATTTGTCTAACTGCCACCTGTACGGTGACCCAATAGTACAAAGGAAGCTATAGCTTGCACGCTGACTCAGCGTGAATAACGAACAAGGCGGCTCGACCGCCTAAAAACAAGCAAAGCGAATAAGGATTCTGGAGACAATTATGAGCAAAGATTTCGGTCAATTATTGGTAGAAGGCAAGAATGTCGTAAAAGACTTCCCAATAAGCAGTACCACCATTCAAACCCCAATGATGCGTGCGATTAACGACGTGTCATTCAAGATGTACAAAAGCCGTGGCCTAGCAGTGGTTGGTGAGTCTGGTTCAGGCAAATCAACAACCGCAAAAATGATCGCAAAAATGTACGCACCTTCAGGCGGCACGATCGAATACAAAGGTCGTGATATCCAAGAGATCTCAAGCAGAAAAGATCTTATGCACTACCGTGAAGGCGTGCAGATGGTATGGCAAGACCCGTTTGGTTCATTGAACCCAACGCACAATATCTTCCACCACATTGCTCGACCACTGTTGATCCACAAGAAAGTATCTCCGGGCAACAAGAAAGAGCTAGAAGAACGCGTTTACGATCTTTTAGAGCAAGTAGGTCTCATTCCGCCAAAAGAGACGGCGAAGAAATACCCTCACCAACTGTCTGGTGGTCAGCGTCAACGTGTCAACCTAGCCCGCAACATCGCGGTAGGTGCCGAAGTTGTACTAGCCGATGAGCCAACTTCAATGCTTGATGTATCGATTCGTGCCGGTGTTTTGAACCTGATGGAAGAGATGAAGTTCGAGAAGCAAATGTCTCTGCTTTACATCACTCACGATATCGCAACCGCTCGTTACATCGCTGAAGACCTTTCGGTGATGTACGTGGGACACATGGTGGAATGGGGCGATACCGATGACGTGATTGCTAACCCTCAGCACCCATACACCCAATTGCTTGTTTCGGCCGTTCCAGATCCTAAGAAGTCGATCCACGAGCAACTTGCAGGCAACAAAGGTGAGATTCCTCTGTGGACACCAGTATCAGCAGGCTGCCCATTTGCAGGCCGATGTACTCACGCAATGGATAAGTGCAAAGAGCAGCTACCAGGGGTTACGCAGCTCGCTGATAACCACTTTGTGCGCTGTTACCTACACGAAAGCTAAGCAATAAAACCCAAGTTAGGGTCTTCGGACCCTAACTATTTATATCCAAAACATTCAAGTACCTAGCCAATAGAAACTAGGACTGTCGGAGAATATTGATGCTGTTATTGACCAACCATATTGGCTATGAGTCCACAGGCCCGAAGCAAGCTATCCTACAAACTAAGAAAGCTCGCCTATCAAGCACTACGGCTCTACTCGTCTGTGCTGACAACCATATGACTGTCGGAAATTTTGATGTGGTTAAACAAGGCCGCGTAGCAAATTGGCATCAAGGGCAATTCTTCACTATTGATTTCAGTTCAGTCACTGAATCTGGTCGCTACTACCTACGTTTTGACAACCTGCGTTCAGAAGTATTTGAGATTGGTAGCAACCTATTAATGAACCACACGTTTTCTGATGTGCTTCATTACTTTAAGTCACAACGCTGTGGCGGGATTTTCGACAAAAAAGATCGACAAGCACAAATTCTAGGTACCGACCTATACGTCGATGTCCACGGTGGATGGTATGACGCATCAGGTGATGTCAGTAAGTATTTTAGCCACCTGTCTTATGGTAACTACCTAAACCCACAACAAATTCCGATGGTCGTTTGGAACATGCTAAAAAGCGTACGCTTGACTGGCCATAACCCAGACTTCCCGAAATTCTCCATGACTCGTCTAACGGAAGAGGCTCTGTTCGGTGCCGACTTCTTAGTGCGTATGCAAGACGCTGACGGATACTTCTATATGACGGTATTCGACAAATGGAGCAAAGATATCAACCAACGCGATATCTGCGCTTATGCGACTCAAGAAGGTCATAAATCAACGGACTTACAAGCGGGCTACCGACAAGGTGCAGGTGTTGCTATCGCAGCATTAGCCGCAGCTTCTGAGCTTGAAATCTCTGGCAGCTACTCGAGCCACACATACCTTGAAATGGCGGTTAAGGGTTACTGGCATCTAAAAGAGTACAACCTCCAGTATCTAAACGATGGTGAAGAGAACATCATCGATGAGTATTGCGCCCTACTCGCAGCCAATGAGCTGTATCGCGTAACACAAGACCAGCAATACCTATCAGAAGCAAGAACTTGGGCGACTCGTTTAATCTCTCGTCAGCAATCCGATGATTCATTTGAGCACTTCTGGTCGGCAAACTCTGATGGCTCTCGTCCATACTTTCACGCAGCTGAAGCCGGTCTTCCTGTGATTGCACTATGTGAATACATCGACAATGAAACCGATGCTGAATTAAAAGAACAGGCGCGCACAGTTGTTGAACAAGCTTGTCAGTTCGAAATCAACATCACCGACAAAGTCACCAACCCATTTGGCTATCCAAGACAATACGTTAAATCTGTCGATGGTGATAAACGTGATGCCTTCTTCGTCGCTCAACAGAACGAAACCGGTTACTGGTGGCAAGGCGAGAACGCACGCCTTGGCTCACTCGCAACCATGGCTTACCTAGTTCAACCGCACATTAAAGATAGCGAACTTCAAGAGCGCTTAATCCAGCTTTCACAAAATAGCCTTGATTGGATCTTGGGCCTCAACCCATACCACATGTGCATGCTCGATGGTCATGGCCATAACAACCCAGACTACCTACCTCAGCTTGGGTTCTTCAATGCGAAAGGCGGTATCTGTAATGGCATCACAGCTGGTTTTGAAGATGAACAAGACATTGCGTTCAATCCACCAGCACAAAAAGATGACATGCTTCAAAACTGGCGCTGGGGTGAGCAATGGATCCCTCATGGTGCGTGGTTCTTATTAGCAACCGCTGCACAGTTCAACTTCTTAGCTCAGCGTAAGGAGCAATAATAATGACTCTTTACTACGTCGGTATTGATGGTGGTGGTACTTCTTGTCGTGCTCGTATTCGTGACGCTCAAGGCAAACTGATTGGTGAAGCGAAAAGTGGCAGTGCCAACATCCTTTTGGGTGTTGATGTTGCGATGAGCTCAATTATTGATGCCATCACAAAAGCGGCACAACAAGGGCAACTCAACTCAGACCATTTTTCAAATATGCATGTTGGCCTAGCGCTGGCTGGCGCTGAGCAAAAATCAGCATGGTTCGACTTCATGGCTCAACCACACCCTTTCGCAAGCATGACACTAAATACCGACGCTTATGGCGCTTGCATTGGTGCTCACAATGGCCAAGACGGCGCAATCATGATCGGTGGTACGGGTTCTTGCGGTATCTTCCTAAAAGACGGTGAGCAATATGTGGTTGGCGGTCGTGAATTTCCGATTTCAGATCAAGGCGGCGGCGCAGTCATGGGCTTACGTTTGATTCAACAAGTCTTGCTTGCAGAAGACGGTATTCGCAACAAAACCCCGCTGACTCTACATGTGATGAATCACTTTAATAATGATGTGGATGCCATTGTCGAATGGTCAAAAGGTGCTATTCCAAAGGATTACGGTCAATTCTCACCAGTTATTTTTCAACTCGCTAACGAAGGTGACGAACTGGCTATCGAGATGCTCAAGCAAACCGCCGCTGATATCGAAATGTTTGTACTAGCACTGCATCACAAAGGTGCGGACAAGGTATGCCTGATGGGAAGTATCGCAGAGCGAATTCTCAACTGGCTATCACCACCAGTACAGCAATGGATCGTTAAACCTCAATTCGACGCTATTGAAGGCGCATTGATGTTTGCCGGAAAACCACAACACAACTTGTATCAACAGGCTTAGCAGGGAAGTTATATGAATTATCGCATCGACTTAGCTGTTCTTTCTGAACAAAAAAATAACTGCCGATTTGGCCTTACGGTACATAACTTAAGTGACCTCGACGTAAAAGATTGGTCTCTGCACTTTGCCTTTGACCGATTCATCCTTCCAGAGAGTTTATCGCAAGGAGAGCTGACTCAAGTTGGCAGCTTTTGCTCATTCACACCAAGTTCGTCAGTGTTAAAGGCCAACAACCATTACTACCTTGAATTCAGTATTCAAAGCGCACCATTCCGCTTCTATTCTGATGGCCTTAACGATGCCTTTATCCAGTCACATAATGATGGAGAAACATCGGTACTGCCTGTCGCGATATCACCCATAGTACTGGCTTCGCCATACCGTGAACGCAATCAAATACCTGAAGTTAACGCTGCTGAGATTGCATTGATTCCTCAGCCTAATCAGATCGAATTTCAGCAAGGTAGTTTCGCGCTAAATAACGACTGCAGAATTGAGGTTCAATCTCATCTTGCTGATAAGGCAGTCTCTTGGTTCCAGCAAGAGTTGCTCTCGACCTTTGAGCTGTCTCTTTCGACCGCGCTTTCAGCTGAACTTTCAAAAGACGAAAGCGGCAACATTCTATTTCGCAGCAACCCGACGTTAGATGAAGCCGAATACAAACTGACCATCACTGCACAACAGATTATTGCTGAATCAGGCAGCCAGTCGGGCTTTACACACGCTGTGGCAAGCTTGATTCAACTAGTTCAACAACTGGACGCAGAGAACTTCTCTCTACCATGTTGCAAGATAGCCGACCAACCGCGCTTTAAGTACCGCGGCATGATGTTGGACTGCGCTCGTCACTTCCACTCAGTAGAGCAAGTGAAGCGTTTAATCAATCAACTGGCGCACTACAAGTTCAACGTATTTCATTGGCACCTAACTGACGATGAAGGTTGGAGAATTGAGATAAAGAGCCTGCCACAGCTAACAGAAATTGGCGCTTGGCGTGGCCCTGATCATGCACTAGAGCCGCAATATACCCACATTGCGGAAAACTACGGCGGCTTCTACACGCAACAACAAATTCGTGAAGTCATTGAATATGCAGAGCAACGCAGCATCACGGTGATCCCAGAGATCGATATTCCGGGACACTGCCGTGCCGCAATCAAATCACTGCCTGACATGTTGGTAGAGCAAGCTGACACTACTCAATACAAAAGCATTCAGCACTACAACGACAACGTCCTAAACCCAGGTTTACCAGGCACTTACCAATTTCTAGATGCAGTTATTGAAGAAGTCGCAGAGCTGTTCCCGAGCGAATTAATTCACATGGGTGCAGACGAAGTGCCACCGGGAGTGTGGAGCAACAGCCCTGCTGCTCAAGCGTTGATGAAAGAACACCAGTACCAAGACAGCAAAGACCTACAAGGTCACCTATTCCGCTATGCCGAAAACAAGCTTAAGCAACTCGGCAAACGCATGGTCGGCTGGGAAGAAGCACAGCACGGCGACAAAGTGAGTAAAGAGACCATCATCTACTCATGGCTCAGTGAAGAAGCGGCTGTCAATTGCGCTCGCCAAGGCTTTGATGTGGTGTTGCAACCTGCACAGTTTACCTATCTCGACATGACCCAAGATTATGCACCGGAAGAACCGGGCGTAGATTGGGCTGCCGTTATCCCATTAGAACAAGCTTATACCTACGAAGCACTTGCTGAGATATCCGACACCGACCCAATTCGTAAGCGGATCCGCGGAATTCAGTGTGCTCTATGGTGTGAGATCGTCACCAACCAAAAGCGTATGGATTACATGGTATTCCCAAGAATTAGCGCTTTAGCTGAAGGATGTTGGACACATAAAAACAACCGAAACTGGCTAGATTACCTATCTCGCCTAAAGGGGCATCTGCCATTACTCGACAAACTCAATGTTGATTATCGCAGCCCTTGGAAAGCTCAATAAAACAAACCAAAGCGACACTCATATCGAGTGGTTGCTGACTCAAATTAAGGTGCTCAGTTAGATACGACTCAGCATCACTATTTAAAAATTAGCTGCATAGATGCAGTTTGTTAAAAAGGAAATGACAATGAAATACGGCTATTTCGATAACGACAATCGCGAATACGTCATCACTCGCCCTGATGTACCAGCACCTTGGACAAACTACCTAGGTACTGAAAAGTTTTGTACCGTGATTTCGCACAATGCGGGCGGTTACTCGTTCTACAATTCTCCGGAATACAACCGTGTTACTAAGTTCCGTCCAAACGGCACCTTTGACCGCCCAGGACACTATGTTTACCTGCGTGATGATGAGACGGGTGATTACTGGTCTATCTCTTGGCAACCAGTGGCAAAGAGCCTAGATGAAGCGAACTACGAAGTTCGTCACGGCCTGTCATACTCAAAATTCAAATGTGAATACAGCGGCATTACCGCAACCAAGACGCTATTCGTACCTAAGGGTGAAGATGCAGAAGTTTGGGACGTTGTATTAAAGAACAACACTGACAAGCCACGTACTATCAGCACTTTCTCGTTTGTTGAGTTCTCTTTCAGCCATATTCAATCAGACAATCAAAACCATCAGATGTCTTTGTACTCTGCGGGCACGTCTTACCAAGAAGGTGTTCTGGAATACGACCTGTACTACAACACTAACGACTTTGAAGGCTTCTACTACCTAGCTTCAACTTTCTCACCAGACAGCTACGATGGCCAACGTGACAACTTCCTTGGTATGTACCGTGATGAAGCAAATCCAATTGCGGTTGAAAACGGTAAGTGTTCTAACAGCGCTCAAACTTGTTACAACCATTGTGGCTCTCTGCACAAGCAATTTACGATTCAACCCGGTGAAGAAGTTCGCTTTGCGTATGTACTCGGTATCGGTAAAGGCAACGGTGAACGCCTACGTGAGAAGTACCAAGACACAGCAAACGTAGACGCCGCTTTCCAAGGCATCAAAGATCACTGGGACGAGCGTTGCAACAAATTCCAAGTTAAGTCGCCAAACGAAGGCTTAGACACAATGATCAACACGTGGACGCTATACCAAGCGGAAACCTGTGTGGTTTGGTCACGCTTTGCATCATTCATCGAAGTTGGCGGTCGTACTGGTCTTGGTTACCGTGATACGGCTCAAGATGCTATTTCAGTACCCCATGCCAACCCACAAATGACCAAGAAACGTATTATCGACCTGCTTCGCGGCCAAGTGAAAGCGGGCTACGGTCTACACTTGTTCGATCCTGACTGGTTCGATCCAGAGAAAGCCGACGTTGAGCCATCAAAATCACCAACAGTTGTTCCAACACCGTCAGATGACGACAAGATCCACGGCATTGACGATACCTGTTCTGATGACCACCTATGGATCGTTCCGACCATTATCAAATACGTAATGGAAACCGGTGAGCACGACTTCTTTGATGAAGTGATCCCATACGCAGACGGTGGCGACGCGACAGTTTACGAACACATGAAAGCGGCACTGAACTTCTCTGCTGAATACGTGGGTCAAACGGGTATTTGTAAAGGCCTTCGTGCTGACTGGAATGACTGTTTGAACCTAGGTGGCGGTGAATCATCAATGGTTTCATTCCTACACTTCTGGGCGCTACAAGAATTCCTAGATCTTGCTAAGTTCCGTAATAACGATGCTGACGTTGCGAAATACACTGAAATGGCTGCTAACGTTCGCGAAGCATGTGAAACGCATCTTTGGGATGACGAAGGTGGCTGGTACATCCGTGGTCTGACTAAAAATGGCGACAAGATCGGTACAGCACAACAAGCTGAAGGTCGTGTGCACCTTGAGTCAAACACGCTCGCGGTTCTATCTGGTGCGGTATCTCAAGAACGCGGTGAGAAAGCGATGGACGCAGTCGATGAGAACCTATTCTCTGAATACGGCCTACACCTAAACTCTCCATCATTTGCAACACCAAACGATGATATCGGCTTCGTAACTCGCGTTTACCAAGGCGTAAAAGAGAACGGCGCAATCTTCTCTCACCCTAACCCATGGGCCTGGGTGGCAGAAGCGAAGCTAGGCCGTGGTGACCGTGCGATGAAATTCTACGACGCACTAAACCCATACAACCAAAATGACATGATTGAAACACGCTACGCAGAACCATACTCGTACGTGCAGTTCATCATGGGTAAAGATCACCAAGACCACGGCCGTGCAAACCACCCTTGGTTAACCGGTACCTCTGGTTGGGCTTACTTCGCGGTAACCAACTTCATTCTTGGTGTTCGTACCGGCTTTGAAGGCTTAACGGTTGATCCTTGTATCCCGACTGATTGGCCAGAATTCGAGGTTACTCGTCAATGGCGTGGCGCGACTTATAACATCACAGTGCAAAACCCGAATGCAGTAAGCAAAGGCGTTGCCTCTATCACTATCAATGGTGAATCAGTTGAAGGCGCTATCCCAGTACAAGCAGAAGGCAGCGTGAACGATGTTGTCGTTGTTCTAGGCTAGTCACGCAATTTAACGAACAGCTCTTGTCTCAAGTCTTTACAGGCTTGAGACAATGAGACTAAAAGGATTTTCTAATGATTAAATTTGGTACAGGTGGCTGGCGCGCTTTCATTGGTGAGGAGTTCACTAGAGAAAACGTCCGTTTGGTAGCGCAAGCACTCGCTAACATCATCAACAACGAAGATGCAGCCAAGAATGGGTTTGTGATCGGCTATGACCGTCGTTTCCTTTCCGATAAAGCCGCATGTTGGTTTGCAGAAGTACTTGCGGCGAACAACA
The DNA here is from genome assembly GCF_041467715.1 of Vibrio sp. 10N.247.311.14. Classification (NCBI taxonomy): domain Bacteria; kingdom Pseudomonadati; phylum Pseudomonadota; class Gammaproteobacteria; order Vibrionales; family Vibrionaceae; genus Vibrio; species Vibrio sp. 10N.247.311.14. The sequence goes on along the minus strand of NZ_JBFSVE010000036.1, from coordinate 32,788 downwards.
TCAAAGTAAGCTTCATCGATAAGTTTGTTCCAACACCTATCGTGATGTTCCAAGCAAAAGAGATGGGATGCACCTACTCGGCGTGTATTACCGCCTCTCACAACCCAGCCGATTACAATGGCATCAAGGTATTCATTGAAGGTGGCCGTGATGCTGATGAGATCATCACAGAGAAGATCGAACAGCAAATCGCAACACTGACCAACGAAGATATTATTCGTGTCGATTTCGAGCAAGCGTTGAATGACAAAGAGATCGAAATCATCAACCCGATGAACGCCTTTGTTGATTCCATCATTAATGCCATCGATATTGAATCGATTAAGAAAGCGAATCTACGCGTGCTGATCGACCCAATGTTTGGTGTGGCGAAAAACGCTCTGCAAACGGTTCTTATCAACGGTCGTTGTGATGTCGACGTAATCAACGATGGTAAAAACCCAGACTTCGGTGGCCTAATGCCTTCTCCTAGCGCAGCAACGCTCTATCGCTTGAAGCACTTAGTTGCAGCAGAAGGCTATGACATTGGTATTGGTACTGATGGCGATGCCGACCGTTTGGGAATCATCGATGAGAAAGGTCACTTCATTCACCCTAACGAAGTACTACTCCTACTTTACTACTACTTGCTGGAATACAAAGGTTGGAAGGGCTCTGTCGTTCGTAACATCGCAACCACACATCTACTGGATAAAGTCGCGGCGGATCATGGTGAGAAGAGCTTTGAGGTTCCTGTAGGCTTTAAGCACATCAGCTCACAAATGGAGGCCGATGACTCTCTGATTGGCGGCGAAAGTTCGGGGGGTTTAACCATTCGTGGTCATATCAAAGGTAAGGATGGCGTATTTGCTTCAAGCTTACTGGTTGAGATGATCAGTGTGACAGGCAAGAAGCTGTCTGAATTACTTGATGAGATTTACTCTAAATATGGCTATGCCTACACCGCAGAAGGCGATTATAAGTTTAAACCTTCAGAGAAAGAAGCGCTCTACACTAAGATCTACGTCGAGAAGCAACTGCCTGAATTTGAATACGAAATTGAAAGAGTCAGCTATGAAGATGGTGCCAAGGTGTACTTCAAGAATGGCGGCTGGGTCATTGCTCGCTTCTCAGGAACAGAGCCGTTACTACGAATCTTCGCAGAAATGGAAGATAAAGACACTGCAGAACGTGTTCTTCAAAAAGTGAAAGACTTCCTCTCTCTATAGGCTTATAGAGTGCAGCAGTTTTGTATGGGACTTAACAAATCACTGCCTTGTTAAAGCCTATAAGTGAAGAACTCTTGCCCAGTACTTTGATTAAAGTGCTGGGCTTTTTTATCGCGATTCTTGTAACGATTAGTATCGCGTTATATCTCTTTAAAAAGCCAATACGCCTTTGGTATCGACTTTTACGTTGACCGGCATACCCACTTCAAGTGCTTCTGACGAGGTTGCTAATAACTTCTGACCATGCGCTTCGATTACATAACGACAGTGATCACCCATAAATTGCTGTTCTAGCACCGAAATAGCACTATCTTGCTCGTAACTTGCTTGGATATGCTGGGGCCTTAGCAGAAGCTCACATGTATTGCCGAACTCAATCTCCGTTTGCGGTTTGGCTTCAACCATACCCAAACTGGTTTCAAATTCATGCTCCGAAATACGCTGTGCCTTTAAGTAGCTACCGCCACCCAAGAAATCAGCAACGAACTTACTCGAAGGGTGGAAATACAACTCAGATGCCGAACCATACTGTTCAATCACACCATGGTTCATCACAGCCATCTTATCTGCAAAAGCAAATGCCTCTTCGCGACTGTGAGTCACAAAAATAGCGGTCACACCCTGCTTCTTAAAGATCTTACGAATTTGAGAAATCAGCTCATGACGAACTTGAGTGTCAATGTTCGAGAATGGTTCATCTAACAGCAGTAAGTCAGGCTTGTATGCCAAAGATCGGGCAATCGCAACACGCTGCTGTTGACCACCAGAAAGTTGATGCGGGTATCGTTCACCATACTCATCTAAATGAACCAACTCTAACATCTCTTGAACTTTCTCTTTCTTTTGCTGCTCTGAGAGTTCTTTTAGTCCAAAGCCAACGTTCTGGTTGACCGTCAAGTGCGGGAACAGAGCGTAGTCTTGGAAAATCATACCGATATTTCGTTGCTCCGGTGGCAACCAATTATCGCCATCATCGATGGTTTGACAGTTTAAACTCATTACGCCACTACTCAATGGAAGCAGGCCAGCAATCGCCTTAAGTAAGGTGGTTTTCCCGCAACCACTTGCACCAAGAAGACAAACAATTTCACCATGCTCAACTTCTAACGAGAGCGCTTCCAAGATGGTTTGCGACTCATACTTACAAGTCAGATCTTTAATTGATAATGCACAACTCATTAGTGTTTCTGCTCCAAAGAACGGTTTACGATGATCAGAGGAATTAAACCTACTAACACCAGTAATACAGCAGGCATCGCCGCCAATTCGAGGTGCTCATCTGAGGCATAGTTATAAACATAGGTCGCTAATGTTTCGAAGTTGAAAGGACGCAGCAGCAATGCCGCATTTAGCTCTTTCATTGATTCGATAAACACCAGTAAACCGGCGATCAGCGCGCCGCGTTTAATCAAAGGTAAATGAACACGACGTAACATCTGGTTGGTATTGCAACCCATGGTTTTAGAAGCCATATCCAATGAAGGAGATACTTTACTCAAGCTACTTTCAATACTGCCAATCGCCACTGCAGAAAAACGCACCACCATTGCAAAGATAAGCGCAAACATGGAACCAGAGAAAATCAGCCCCGGACGTCCCCACTCCATCACTTTGGCAATATCATTGACTAAGTGATCCATGAACAACACAGGCACCATCACACCAATCGCCAACACAGTGCCTGGAACAGCATAGCCCATCGAAGCAATACGCATGTAAGCCTGATTTTTCTTACTCGGGCTGACACGTTGATTAAAGTTCACAATCATCGCAATGATAACGCCAATAATCGCCGCGATTACTGACACATAAAGACTGTTAACAGCATACTCTCTGAATTCAGGCGTCCAACTTTGTGCAAAGTATTTGTAGGCATAGATCATCAACTGACCCAGAGGGAATAAGAATGCAACGCACACTAATCCCCAGCACCAAAACAGTGCCAACCACTTCTTCCAACCGGATAGGTCGTAACGAAAGTCTTCACGACTGCTGAATTGATTCTGGAACAGTTTCTGTTTACGACGACTGTAGCGCTCTGAACTCAACAGCAAGATCACGATAACTAGCATAATTGCCGATATTTTCGCAGCAGCCGTTAAACTTGAATAACCTAACCAGGTATCGTAAACCGCTGTCGTTAAAGTGTTGACTGCAAAGTAACTCACGGTACCAAAATCACCGATAGTTTCCATCGCAACAAGCGATAGACCTACCGCCATTGATGGGCGAACAAGTGGCAACGAGATACGACGAAAGCTTTCCCAAGGTGAGCATTTTAGCAACCGAGCGGATTGCAGTAAGGAGACGTTTTGCTCCATAAATGCGGCGCGGCACAGCAAGTAAACATAAGGATAGAGAACGAGAGACAGAACAATAATAGCACCAGATAAGGTTCTAATATCCGGGAACCAATACTCACCGGGTCCCCACCCAGTAAGATCTCGCAGTAGAACTTGAACAGGCCCAGCAAAGTCGAACCAATCGGTGAATATATACCCAACAATATAGCCTGGCATTGCTAATGGCAGTACTAGCGCCCATTGCAAAACCCGCTCTCCCGGAACACGGCACATTGCCATAATCCAAGCAGACGGAATACCAAAAACCAAAGACAGGAATAAGGTTCCCATGACTAAAACCACCGTATTGTAAGCATAGGTGGGCATTACTGTGGACATCAGATGAGAAAATAGCTCATCTGTTTCTCCAACAGCCGTCGTAAAAATCGCTAAGATCGGTAAAACCAGTAATACAGCAATAATGCCGCTACTGGTGTTCCATAAATAATTCTTTTCTTTCATCGCCTAACTACAAAGAGGCTTAATGAAACACAAATGCATTTGCAAATACATCTCATGTCCTTTTAATGGTGGGGTTATTTATACCCATATACTGTAATGACTTCAAGGTGAGATGCTAATAACTCAAGGGATCGACGGCGAGCTTTGTATCAAAAAGTGATTTTCCAAAACAAACAACCCCAAGTGACCGAAAATGGCGACTTGAGGTTGTCATTTTACTTGGGCCGAAGCCTACAGTAATAAATTAAAGATCGAACTTAACTTCGTCTAATAGTTTAATTGCTGCTGCGTGGTGGTCAGCAATTTGGTCTAGAGAAATTGTATCTGCTTTGAATTCACCCCATGAAGCAACAAGCTCAGAAGGTTTAACATCAGCTTTCACTGGGTATTCATAGTTCACTTCTGCATACATGCTTTGTGCTGTGTTACCCGATAGGAATTCCATTAGCTTAACGGCATTCTCTTCGTTTGGAGAGTATTTAGCCATTGCCATACCAGAGATATTCACGTGAGTACCCGTTGTCTCTTGGTTAGGGAAGTTAATGTAAACAGCGTCAGCCCAAGCTTTTTGCTCTTTATCGTTAACCATCTTGCCTAGGTAGTAGCTGTTACCAAGAGCAACATCACATAGGCCTTCTTTAATCGCTTTAACTTGTGCACGATCGTTACCTTGAGGCTTGCGTGCTAGGTTAGCTTTTACGCCTTCTAGCCACTCTTTCGTTTCAGCTTCACCTTTGTGAGCGATCATCGAAGATACTAGAGAAACATTGTATGGGTGCTTACCGCTACGCGTACAGATCTTACCTTTAAATTCAGGCTTAGTTAGATCTTCGTAAGTAAACTCCTCACCTAGACGACCAACACGGTCACGAGAAGAGTAAACGCTACGTGTACGTGTTGTTAGAGCGAACCACTCATTGTTTGTATCTTGGTATTGAGCAGGAATATTCTTTTCAAGAACTTCGCTTTCAACAGACTGAACTAAACCTTGTTTAGTTAGCTCAGATAGACGACTGATGTCTACAGTTAACACTACGTCTGCAGGGCTGTATTCGCCTTCTTGAGCTAACTTTTCTGCTAAACCTTTTTTAGCAAACTTAACGTTTACTTTAATGCCAGTCTCTTTTGTGAATTCCTTGAACATTGGTTCAACTAGGAAAGGTTGACGGTAAGAGTATACGTTTACTTCTTCCGCAGCCATTGCTGTCGGGGCAATTACACCACACGCTAGAGCTGAAAGTGTTAGCAGTTTCTTCATTGTAAAATCCTTTATATCGAAATGATAATGTCTATCAGTTGCGTTATTATATTCATCATTAACATAATTACAATGACGACCAACAAAAAATCCGTCTACTCAGACCATTCAAACTCTCACTTTTGTAACAAACCATTTCAACTTTGTGTCTTGTCGTTCCTCTTAAACAATGAGCCTAACTTCAACGTTCGTGTTTATATATTGTGCAACCGTAAATACAACAAAGCCCCGCAACAAGAGTTGCGGGGCTTTCTTTGTCCAACCTAACCCATTCAGATTAGGCGACGACTGTTGATTATTTTACTGATACAAACTCAGGGTAAGCGCCGACACCACAATCGTGCATGTCCATACCTTCAAGTTCTTCATCTTCCGTTACTCGGATACCGATTGTTGCTTTAAGCACCGCCCATACTGCTAGGCTAGCACCGAATACCCATGCAAAGATGACTGCTGCACCCATTAGCTGAGCACCAAACGTTGCATCAGCGTTGCTTAGTGGCACAGCCATTAGACCGAAGAAACCACATACACCGTGTACAGAGATAGCACCTACTGGATCATCAATCTTAGCTTTGTCTAGAGCGATGATGCTGAATACAACCAATGCACCAGATACCGAACCAATCGCTACAGCAAATAGAGGTGATGGTGATAGAGGGTCTGCAGTGATTGCTACTAGGCCAGCTAACGCGCCGTTAAGAATCATTGTTAGGTCTGCTTTACCCCAAGTTGTTTTACATACTAGTAGTGCTGCAATTGCGCCTGCTGCTGCTGCTGCGTTGGTGTTAAGGAAGATTTGACCTACTGCTGTTGCGTTCTCAAAATCCGAAACCATCAGTTGAGAACCGCCGTTGAAACCGAACCAACCGAACCAAAGGATAAATGTACCTAGCGTTGCAAGTGGCATGTTTGAACCAGGAATCGGGTAGATTTCACCGTTCTTACCGTATTTACCTTTACGAGCACCGAGTAGTAGAACACCAGCTAACGCTGCTGCTGCACCAGCCATGTGTACGATACCTGAACCTGCGAAGTCACTGAAACCCGCTTCTGATAGGAAACCACCGCCCCAAGTCCAATAACCTTCAACAGGGTAAATGAACGCTGTTAGTACTACAGAGAAGATTAGGAATGACCAAAGCTTCATACGCTCAGCAACCGCACCAGATACTACAGACATTGCTGTTGCAACGAATACTACCTGGAAGAAGAAGTCTGATTCTAGAGAGTGGTCTGCGCCTTCACCTTGTGTACCAATTAGAGTACCAAATGATGGCAACCAACCGCCTTCACCGTTGTCGACATACATGATGTTGTAACCAACCACTAAGAAAGCAGTACAAGCAATTGCGTACAAACAGATGTTCTTAGTTAAAATTTCTGTGGTGTTCTTTGAACGAACTAGGCCAGCTTCTAACATCGCGAAGCCTGCTGCCATCCACATTACCAACGCACCTGAAATGAGGAAGAAAAAAGTGTCTAGTGCGTAACGTAGTTCCGTTACTGTTGTTGTAAGTTCCATATTAAAGTCTCCAGTCCTTGTAATTCTTTAAAGTGCTTCAGCATCCATTTCACCAGTACGAATTCGTACGGCTTGGCTTAGGTCATACACAAAAATTTTGCCGTCGCCGATTTTTCCGGTGTGTGCCGCTTGGCTAATCGCTTCAACAACTCGGTCAACATTCTCAGCTTGGGTAGCAATCTCTAGCTTCACCTTTGGTAGGAAATCCACTTGGTACTCTGCACCACGATACAATTCAGTATGTCCCTTCTGACGACCAAAGCCTTTCACTTCAGAAACAGTCATACCTTCAATACCCACATCAGAGAGCGCTTCGCGTACATCGTCTAATTTGAATGGCTTAACAATGGCATTTATTAATTTCATATTCGTTCCTTAAATTCTTACTTAATCCGTTAATTCTCTTATTACAATCCAAGTAGCGTGCCAAAAAGTTAAGTGCTTGATTTTAAATAAGATTAAGATAATAAGGTCGTAATAACGAAAAAGACCGCACCAACATGGTGCAGCCTTTTCACTATCTTAATGCGCGATGCTCTTATTGCTCCAGTTTTGGGCAACGGAGCCTTCAAAGCTCTGAATGACTAACAAATAGGTCTTAGGACTAGTAACCTAAAAAATCCATCCAGCGTTCGATGAGCAGTTCGAAATCGTCGATTCCACAGCTTGCTTGGCTTTCACAGTTATAGAAGTCGAACTCACTGCCCTCTTCCATCTCTTGCTCATGCGCTAACACGTTTTCTTGAATCGTTACTTCGTCTTCATTAATCGCAAGGCTAATCTCTTTGCCAAGCAACGTCACTTCATTGCTCAAGTCCTGTCGAGATTGCTCAATCAACGCCATCACATGATCTAATTTTTGCTTATCTTTACCGATCTCTTCTTGAAGCCAACGGCCAACAATCTCATGGCCCATGCTGCATTTCACATAGTATTCACCCATTAGAGTGTTTCTAGTAAATTCAAACTCCATAACTCAACCTATACTGCATTAATACTCAAGCGATACTATTTCTGAGTATACCATTGTCTTGTCAGAAACGAGCGTATTGACGAATTTATCGTTACGATCCAACCTACACAGTCAATGAAGAGGAGGGCTCTATGCAGTTGAACGAAATGATTGCCAAACAAATTGTCGAACGAACCATGAAGATCATCCCACACTCGATTAATGTGATGGATAATAAAGGTCGCATTATTGGATCCAGTGATCCTACTCGCTTATACCAAAAACATGAAGGAGCGGTACTTGCCATCACCGAATCACGAGTCGTTAATATTGACGAAGCCACTGCCGAACACCTAAAAGGGGTTAAGCCTGGAGTTAATTTACCGATTCTATTTCAGGATAATGTCATTGGGGCGATTGGGGTTTCTGGGACACTGCAGCAAGTTCATCATTTTGGTGAGCTGGTGAAGATGACCGCTGAGCTTATTGTTGAACAAGCTGTACTTATGTCTCAAGTAGAATGGAATAAGAGGCATCGTGAAGAATTGGTATTGCAATTAATCCGAGGTAGCACGCTTAATGACATGCAACTGCAATCCATCGCACAGCGTCTGGATCTCGACCTTGCACAACCGCGGATTGCCGCCATCGTCAAGGTGTTACCGATAGGAGACACTGCGCCTTCATTGGAAAACTTACAGCAATTAGTACATTTACTTGAATATCCCGAGCGCGATAATTTAGTCGGTATCTTGTCTGTTTCACAAAACGAAGTGGTGGTACTCAAGCCTATAACCCTGATAGGGAACAGCTGGTCCAAGGATGCAGAAGCCAAGCGCGTGAAATTGCTACTCAAAAGAATAAAGAAAGAAGCTAAGTTTCAAATCAAGATTGCGCTTGGGGATTACTTTACCGGACTTTCTGGTTTAGCACGCTCATATGATACCGCTGAGCTCACTATGCGCAGTGTCGGTAACCGCCCCGGAGACATGTTTTTCTATCAAGACTATCGACTGCCGGCCATTATGAGTAGCCTGTTACAAGATCCATGGATTCGTGAGCAACTGGAGCAGTCTTACCTACATCTTCAACAACAGGACAGTAAAGGGATACTGATCAAAACTTTGAAGACATATTTAAAACAGAACTGTGATTCAGCTCTCACCTGTAACGAACTACATATCCATCGCAATACGCTACGCTATCGAACAGACAAGATAAACCAAATAACATCATTAAATATCAACAATATAGACGATCTATTTCAACTCTACATTGCAATAAATCTATTCCACTGGTCGAGCTAAAAAATGTGCAACTGCACAATTTAAAAGGACCGATTTGAGCACTTATTTGTAGAGAATGACAAAGACTTACCAACCCTATATCTTTATATTTGCCGAAAATGACACATCGTTATCTGGGAAATAGAACATGATTGAAGTTTCAACTCTTGGCGCACTTTCAGCATTGATTGTTGCTATCGCGCTCATTCTTAAAAAAGTGCCACCCACCTACGGCATGATCATCGGTGCTTTGGTTGGCGGCGTGGTTGGCGGCGTTTCTCTCACCGAAACCGTTGAGTTAATGATAGGTGGTGCCCAAGGGATCGTCACTTCAGTGATGCGAATTCTCGCCGCTGGTGTGTTGGCCGGCGTACTAATTGAATCAGGGGCGGCTACCTCGATTGCAGAATCCATCATCAAAAAAGTAGGCGAAACTCGCGCCTTACTTGCTCTTGCCATTGCGACCATGATTTTAACCGCTGTTGGCGTTTTCGTTGATGTGGCCGTTATCACGGTTTCTCCTATTGCACTGGCTATTGCTCGCCGCGCAGACCTTTCTAAAACCGCGATCCTTTTGGCGATGGTGGGCGGCGGTAAAGCAGGTAATGTCATGTCGCCTAACCCAAATGCCATTGCGGCGGCTGATGCGTTCAATGTTCCGTTAACCTCTGTGATGGCTGCAGGCGTGATTCCGGGTCTATTTGGGCTGCTTTTCGCCTACTTCTTGGCAAAGCGCCTCGTCAATAAAGGTTCAAAAGTAGCGGAAAGTGAAGTGGTCAAAGCGGATCAAAGTTCACTGCCAAGCTTTTCTTCTTCAATCGTTGCACCGTTAGTGGCTATTGCCCTACTCGCGCTGCGACCACTCGCTGATATCAATGTTGATCCTCTAATTGCATTACCCTTGGGTGGATTGCTGGGTGCACTGGCTATGGGTCGCTTCAAACAAGCCAATAGCTTTGCGGTTTCAGGCTTGTCACGTATGGCACCGGTTGCTGTAATGCTACTGGGCACAGGAACCATTGCAGGCATCATTGCTAACTCAGGACTAAAAGCTGATCTGATTGAAGTGCTGACGATGTCTGGGCTGCCTTCTTACTTACTTGCTCCGTTTTCTGGCGCACTGATGGCACTATCAACCGCATCGACAACTGCCGGAACAGTAGTGGCATCGAATGTATTTGCCAGCACCATTCTTGAGCTAGGTGTTCCAGCTCTCGCAGGCGCAGCAATGATCCACTCTGGTGCGACAGTACTTGACCATATGCCACATGGTAGCTTCTTCCATGCCACGGGTGGTGCGGTACATATGAGTATTCATGAACGTCTAAAACTCATCCCTTATGAGTCAGCGGTCGGTCTTGTTATCGCCTTCGTCTCAGTAATGATCTTCGGTGTATTTGGTCTGTTTGTTTAAGTTTAAAGGTATCAAAATGAAAATTGTAATTGCTCCTGACTCATATAAAGAAAGCCTATCAGCAATGGGCGTTGCTCAAGCGATTGAAGATGGCTTTAAACAGCTAATACCAAACGCCGAATACGTAAAATTACCAATGGCTGATGGTGGTGAAGGCACAGTACAATCTCTGGTGGATGCGACCAATGGCTATATCATCCAACATCCAGTGATTGGTCCATTAGGTGAAATTGTCGAAGGCTTCTACGGTATGTTCGGTGACGGTAAAACTGCCATTATTGAAATGGCGGCCGCTTCCGGCCTAGATTTAGTCTCTCCAGAACAACGTAATCCACTAAAAACCACTACCTATGGTACGGGTGAGTTGATCAAAGCCGTATTAGATAAAGGTGTTGAGCATATTATTATTGGCATTGGTGGTAGTGCGACCAATGATGGTGGCTTAGGAATGGCTCAAGCGCTAGGCATTCGTATGCTAGATGCAGAGGGTCACGAGCTGGTGTTTGGTGGTGGTGAACTGTCAAAACTGACAACCATTGATCTCACCAACCTCGACCCACGCCTACAAAACGTACGCTTAGAGGTCGCTTGTGATGTCGATAATCCATTATGCGGACCAAAAGGGGCATCACAGGTATTCGGTCCGCAAAAAGGCGCAACACCAGAAATGGTTGAGCTGTTAGATGCTAACCTTGCTCATTATGCCAGTATCATGAAAAACCAGTTAGGCGTCGATGTCATTGATCTCCCTGGTGCTGGCGCGGCAGGCGGTCTAGGCGCGGCACTTGTTGGCCTGTTAAATGCGGAGCTTCGCCCTGGTATTAACATCGTAATGGACGCCGTCAATTTAGATGAAATAGTCTCAGATGCTGATCTTGTGATTACAGGAGAGGGGCGCATTGATAGCCAAACCATTCATGGCAAAACACCGATTGGTGTCGCTCGCACAGCCAAAAAACATAAACTGCCTGTCATCGGTATTGCCGGCTGTCTAGCCAGTGATTGTGGTGTGGTTCATGAGCATGGTATCGACGCGGTATTTGCGGTAGTGAACCGTTCAGTAGACTTGCCGACAGCTTTGGCTGAAGCGGCTGAAAATATTGAACTTACTGCTCGCAATGTTGCAGCAATGTATACGATTAAGCACTAATCGAGCTCTCTGTAAGCTAAAAGCAATTAAGGCCGCTATTCACAGCGGCCTTAATTATATTTACAACAAAATCAGACGTTACGCAGGCTCTTGGAAGATAACCGTGTCTGCTTTTTCCGTGTACTGACCCATTTTATGGAAGTTCAGGTAACGGTATGTATCAGCAGCGGTTGCATTAATCTTCTCAGCGTACTCTAAGTACTCTTCTTTCGTTGGGATGCGACCTAGAATCGCGCCAACAGCAGAAAGCTCAGCAGAAGCCAGATAAACGTTCGCGCCATTACCTAAGCGGTTCGGGAAGTTACGCGTTGACGTCGACATAACCGTCGAAGCATCAGCAACACGAGCTTGGTTACCCATACATAGTGAACAGCCAGGAGTTTCGATACGTACCCCAGCACGACCGAAGATGCCGTAGTAGCCTTCTTCTGTCAGTTGGTCTTTATCCATCTTCGTTGGCGGAGCCACCCATAGGCGAGTATTTAGCGAGCCGTTAAACTCTTCTAGCATCTTACCCGCAGCTCGGAAGTGACCGATGTTCGTCATACAAGAACCGATAAACACTTCTTGAATCTCAGTACCTTGAACGTCAGAAAGAAGACGAGCATCATCTGGATCGTTTGGTGCACAAAGGATTGGTTGATCGATGTCAGCAAGATCAATCTCGATAACGTGCGCGTATTCCGCATCTGAATCAGCAGATAGCAACTCAGGGTTCGCTAACCACTCTTCCATTGCAGTGATACGACGCTCAATCGTACGAACATCACCGTAACCTTCCGCGATCATCCACTTAAGCATAACGATATTCGAGTTCAGGTACTCATCGATCGACTCTTGAGATAGCTTAACCGTACAACCTGCAGCAGAACGCTCAGCAGATGCATCAGAAAGCTCAAATGCTTGCTCAACAGATAAGTGCTCAACACCTTCAATTTCTAGTACACGACCAGAGAATTCGTTGATCTTACCGGCTTTCTCTACGGTTAGTAGGCCTTGCTTGATACCATAAAGAGGAATGGCATGTACTAGGTCACGTAGCGTGATACCCGGTTGCATTTCGCCTTTAAAGCGAACCAAGATAGATTCAGGCATATCAAGAGGCATAACGCCTGTTGCGGCAGCAAATGCTACCAAGCCAGAACCCGCAGGGAATGAAATACCTAGAGGGAAACGAGTATGCGAGTCACCACCTGTACCTACAGTATCAGGAAGAAGCATACGGTTTAGCCATGAGTGGATAACGCCATCACCCGGACGAAGTGAAACACCCGCACGGTTCATGATGAAATCAGGTAGCGTATGGTGAGTGTTTACATCAACAGGTTTCGGGTATGCAGATGTGTGACAGAAAGACTGCATTACAAGGTCTGCTGAGAAACCAAGACACGCCAGATCTTTAAGCTCATCACGAGTCATAGGACCGGTCGTATCTTGAGAACCGACTGTCGTCATTTTAGGTTCACAGTACTGACCAGCACGCACACCTTCAACACCACATGCTTTACCTACCATCTTCTGAGCTAGCGTGTAGCCTTTATCAGATGCAGATGGATCGATTGGTTTAGCAAACAGATCCGTTTCAGCTAGACCTAGAGCGTCACGAGCACGACCTGTTAGGCCACGACCAATGATCAGTGGAATACGGCCACCAGCACGCACTTCATCGAGAAGAACTTTGCTTAGCTCAAAGTTTGAAATCACAGAACCGTTCTTGTGAACAACACCTTCGTACGGGTAGATATCAATGATATCGCCCATGTTCATGTCTTGTACGTTCAGTTCAATTGGTAGTGCGCCTGAATCTTCCATTGTGTTGTAGAAGATTGGTGCAATTTTACCACCAAGACAAACACCGCCAGTACGCTTGTTTGGTACGAATGGGATATCTTCACCCATGAACCAAAGTACTGAGTTGGTTGCCGATTTACGTGAAGAACCTGTACCAACAACATCACCAACGTAAGCCAGTGGAATGCCATCTTTTTGCATTTCTTCAATTTGATTGATTGGACCAACGCTACCCTGCTCATCAGGAGTAATGCCATCACGTTCCATCTTCAGCATCGCTTTCGCGTGCACTGGGATATCAGGACGTGACCATGCATCAGGCGCTGGAGATAAGTCATCAGTGTTAGTTTCACCGGTAACTTTAAATACTTTAACGGTGATCTTTTCCGCTACTTTGTTTTTCGCTGTAAACCATTCAGCATCAGCCCAAGATTGAAGTACTTGTTGTGCAGATGCATTGCCCGCTTTCGCTTTCTCTTCTACGTCATAGAACGCATCGAACATCAGTAGAGTATGAGATAGAGCTTTAACAGCGATTGGAGCAAGCTCAGCATCGTCTAGTAGAGATACTAGAGATTCGATGTTGTAACCGCCTTGCATAGTACCAAGCAGTTCTGCAGCTTTTGCTTTGCTTACTAGTGGAGAAGCTACTTCACCTTTAGTGATAGCCGTAAGGAAGCCAGCTTTTACGTAAGCAGCTTCATCTACACCCGGTGGAATGCGATTTTCTAGTAGGTCAAGAATGATTTCTTCTTCACCTTGAGGTGGATTCTTCAGAAGTTCAACTAGGCCAGCTACCTGCTCAGCATCTAGTGGTTTTGGAACAACTCCTTCGGCAGCACGTTCTTCGACGTGTTTACGGTAGGCTTCAAGCACGACTTTTTTCCTCTCATTGCGGTTCACTTCTTCCCTTCATAATTGTTAGTAAAATAAAGAAGTGAACATCCTTGGAAACTTGGCTCTCCATTGCCATTATTGTCATTCAATTTGTATTGATGAGCGGCGTCATAGAGGCCAAACTGTGGGCGGTAGAATAGCAAATTTAACGTTAAATTAAAATCTTATCATTTTGACCAACATAGCAAGTTAAGACGAAAGTCCCACTATTTTTGCCTAATTACGCACTTAAATGGCGACTCTGCGCATGATTATTTGTAGGACGTACCGACAATCAAATAGACCGAATCATAGTTATCTTCGGTTCGGCCATAAGCTAAAATGATCGGCCCGATTGGTGAATCGACACCTGCGAAAACAGAACCCGCGGTGTACATTGGCGCTTCATCAATACTCAAATCATTGTTCGACCAAACACCACCATGCTCAATGGAAGCACCCACGTAGAATGGTGATTCAAAGAGGCCGAAGTCATTTTCAAACCACTTGTAACGATAGATAAGGCTGGTGTAAGCCAAGTTCTGGCCAATCATACTGTTCCTTGGAATACCTGACAGGTTTAAGAAGCCACCAAGCTCTTTAGGATCAATAGGGAAAATCGAATTTTTGCTCTCTACAATACCGTAATCGAGCTTTGCGACTAAAGTATGCTTCTCGATACTCTTTGCAGCCATTAAATTAGCCGAAAACTCATAGACCGTATCGCTCTCAGACGTCAACTCTGTTTCGTTAATCGAGCTATCATTCTGAAAGTCATCATGAGAAACAAGGTACTCTAAATCAACAAAATAACCTTCAGTTGGCAAGCTGAAGTTATCCAAAGTATCCAATCGATAATTGATAAATCCACCAATACGCTTGTAACCACCATTACCTAACGAAGGTAAAGAAGCCACCTCGACATCCCCATCAGTATAACGAGCACCAAATTTCAGCTCTTGCCACAAGGTAGGTTGATAGCCTAATGCTAATTCACCGACATACTCGCTATAAGTCATTGGAAAGTAGTCTTTCGTTACGTCCAGTGTCGGCTCTTCAATATCATCAATATCTACAGGTAGGTTTCTGTTTTCCTTGCTATAAGCAATCGATGCAGAAGTGAACAATTTTTGACTCGAAAAGAAGGGCGAATAGAGTTCCGCCTCAATTCGTTTATCCGTTCCCATCTCGATATTGGTTCTTAGCTCTGCACCGTGCGAGTTGATATCGGTAAAGTTGGCTGAAACACCAATCGAGTACTGACTGGTAGTCGAGAAATCATCTTCAAGAAAGAATCGAAAGTTGAGGTAGTTTGGCCCCCAAGATTTTTCGTTCACATCAACCTGCAGTTGTTCCTCGCCATCTACCGTGTCAAATTCATACGTCACCAACTCGAATCTATCTAGCGCATAGAGGTCTTGTACTTTAGATTCAATTTCACTGGTCTTCAGAACCTTACCTGAATCAAGGTTTAAACGGTTTTCGATCAGCTTATCGGAATAGTGGGTATTGTTATTGATAACAACTCGGTCAACGACGGTCTGATCGCCGTGTTTCAGCTGTCTGCGTGCTTTTTGCTTGTCCTCGATATAATGCTGATAATCGGCATTTGAGAGCGATAGCTTAGAAAGTTCATCAGTATGCTGCTTAGCGGCTTCATAGCCCGCGAGGAAAGCCGATGGCATTTTATCAAAGTCAGTCGTCTCCATTTCCCCAACATCAGGGCGCAGGAAGACATCATCGTCTGTGAGTGTTTCAGCTTGCTCTTGGGTGCTGCGTTGAACAAGATAATTAGAGAGTTGGTCAGCTGCCGCTAGAAAATTCGTGAAATCATCTTTGCCTTTGTAGTTGGTACTGATATCCACCGCAATGACGATGTCTGCCCCCATAGCTCTAGCAACGTCGACGGGCATATTATTGGTGACACCACCATCAACCAGCATTCGACCATCGAGGTCATAAGGGGGAAGCGCGCCGGGAACTGACATACTGGCCATCATGGCATCAACAAGGTGACCATGGTCGATGACCACCTCTTCAAGTTCGATAATGTCGGTTGCAACAGAACGGTATGGGATAGCAAGATGGTCGAAAGAATCGAATGAGGATAGATTACCCGTGGTCTCACGCAGAATACGCAACATATTCTGGCCTTGCACCACCCCTTTCCTTGCTTTGATTTCGCCCCAACCTAAGCCGAGATCGGTGTTCAGTTGGTAGCGGTCTTCATATTCTTTGTCACGTACGCGGCGATCACTACGGTTAACGCGATCACGATAACCGCGATTCCAATCAACCGTATAAATAAAGCTCTCGATCTCGTCTGCGCTCATCCCTGTCGCATAAAGACCACCAACGTATGAGCCCATACTGGTACCGGTAATGTAATCAACCGGGATTTGCATCTCTTCTAGGGCTTTAAGCACACCTATGTGAGCTGCACCTTTTGCCCCACCACCAGCAAGAACGACAGCAACGGTTGGCCTTTTATGAGCTTGCTCAGCCTGCTGAGATTGATCAACCTGTGTCGCGGTGGATGCAAACAGCTGAAAACTGATCACAGTACCGACAATGCCTAAGCCACTCACTAACCAACGAGAAATCATTATTTTAACTGTCCTTGTCATTCTTTCCTGTTACGACTTTACCACTGAAAAAGCTTCTTTAGCCACTGTTTTGGTTGACTTTCACAGCCCTTTTTAATGTTTCCATCCTCATCCCAAACTGGCAGTTTGACTGCGCCATTACAATCAAACTCTAAAGCCCCTTCAGAAGTTCGAGTAAAGTTGGCCGTGACAATGCCTGTAGGCCAAGGCAGCAATAACTGCTCGGGCGTTCTCTGTTTCAGATAATCGGCATAAACACGTAACGCACCACTCGAACCAGTAAGTTTAGTCGGCTTATTATCATCACGCCCTAGCCAGATGGTCGTCACTTCACGGCCATCAACGCCCACGAACCAACTGTCTCGGCTGTCATTACTAGTGCCCGTTTTACCAGCTAACCCTGCCCATGCAAACTGACCTTGTAGGAAACGGCCTGTACCTTCCGATACACCACGCTTCATCGCATAGGTTGTTAACCAAGCGGCTTGCTGGTCGACGCTTTGTGATACGCGAGGAATCGACTGATACAAAACCTCACCATCGTTATCAACCACAGAGCGAAGTGCAGACAAAGGTGCAATACGCCCAGAATTAGTAATGGTTTGATACATCTGCGCGACTTGGAATGGAGTCAGTGAGAACGAACCCAAAAACATCGATGGTACTGGACGAATCTCATTTTTATCGACTCCCAGCTTTCCAATCGTATCCGAGACGCTATCAATGCCTAACTGCATGCCTAAACGAACGGTAGGTACGTTGTAAGACTTAGAAAGCGCCACATACAAAGGCACATCGCCACGGAACTTACGATCGAAGTTTCTTGGGCTCCATACACTGCCTTTACTGCCTTTCAAGCTCAATGGCGTGTCCTTCAATGTTGTCGCTAACGTGTACTTCTGGGGCTGCTCTAATGCGGTTAAGTAGATTGCTGGCTTAACCAAAGAACCAATAGGACGACTCGCGTTCAAGGCACGGTTAAAGCCATCGTAGCCAGTACGCTTACCACCGACCATAGCTCGGATTTCACCGGTATTTCTATCCACGGCAATAGCCGCAGCTTCCAGTTTGTTACCTGCGGTTTTCGATAAATCAGGCACCTTACGTGCAATCGACTTCTCTAACTTGTCTTGAGAGACCGGATCCAGAGAGGTAAAGACTCGAATCCCTTTTTTCGCCTCAAATCGATCGCCGACATACTTCTTAAGCTCAATATTTACTTGTTGGAAGTAAGCGGGCTGACGGCTAGCAATGCGCGGGTTGTCTTGAATATCCAAATCACGATTCGCCGCTTCTTCGTATTGTCGCGGAGTTAATATGTCTTGCTGCATCAATAAGCGAAGAACCAGATCTCGTCGAGTCTTGGCACGCTCAGGATAACGAACCGGATTGTAATACGACGGTCCTTTCACCATACCTACCAGCAGTGCTAGTTGATCGATGCGCAGCTCTTGAATTGGCTGACCGAAGTACAAGCGAGACGCTAAACCGAAGCCATGGATCGCTTGCCCACCATTTTGCCCAAGGTAAACCTCGTTTAAGTAAGCCTCTAGGATTCGGTCTTTGCTGTAACGATGGTCCAAGATAAGCGCAATGTAGGCTTCACGGACCTTACGCCACAATGTACGTTCACTGGACAAGAACAGGTTTTTTGCCAACTGTTGTGTCAGCGTACTACCACCTTGTACCGTTCGCCCAGCTTTGACGTTAACGACCATTGCACGAGCGATGGCCAATGGCGACACGCCATCGTGTTGATAGAAATTTCGGTCTTCGGTTGCTAATAAGGCATCAACCATCACTTCTGGGAACTGATTACGTTTTAAGAACAAGCGCTGCTCATCGTTACTTTTCTCAAGCATGCCAAGCATTTTCGGTTCAACACGCAGATAACCCATGTCGCCTTTCTTCTCTAGCGACTGAATACGAGTTAACTCGTTACCGTTGAAATGCAGCATCACATGACGATCCGCTTCCGGTCCATCGACAAACTCGAACGGACGACGAATCATTTCAATCTTGGTGGAAGAAGAGGAGTATTCGCCCGGGTGACGAGGCGCGTTCACTTTACGGTAATTAAGTACATCGAGCTCATTCTTAACCTGCACCAAACTCACCGGAGTTCCCGGAGACAGGTCTAGCACTCGCGCATAAACCACAGTTGGCAAATCAAACAGCTGACCTTCAAAGCGCTGTTTGACCACAGAATCAAGATAAATACCGACGAACAACAGCAATGCCGCAAGCGCTAAGCCCGCTTTCCAAGAAATGCCCCATAGGATCTTCAACCAACCTCTTTTGCCAGATTTCTTAGCCTTAGATTTGGTCTTTTTCGCAGCCGCTCTTGGTTTTCTAGGCTTGGCTTTGGTCGCTGGTGACTTCTTTGCTGGCGCTTTTTTAGGTGGTGCCTTTTTTGGCGTTAACATTTTGGTCATCATCGATTCAACTGTCGTTTGGTTTTAGTGGTTGCTACATGGTTAGCAGGGTCATCCGGCCAAGGATGTTTTGGGTAACGGCCTTTCATTTCTTTTTGTACTTCTTTGTACGCGCCAGCCCAAAAGCCGGCTAAATCTTGAGTAATTTGCAGTGGTCGCTGTGCTGGAGAAAGTAACTCAAGCACTACTTTTTTACGCCCTTGCGCGATCAATGGCGAGTCTTGTTCGCCAAAGACTTCCTGCATTCGCACTGAGATCACTGGTTCAGATTGATATTGATAACGAATGGCCTTCTTGCTGCCTGTTGGCATCAGATAGTGCGTTGGCAGCCATTGGTCGATTTCTTGATTCAAAGGCCAGCCAAGATAAGCCGACAATGCTTGCTCAATCGAAACACTAGCCAGCCCTTTTGCCGACTTAATGCCATTCAAATACGGAGATAGCCACTCATCAAGGTGTTCAATCAAACTCGCATCATCCATCGCTGGCCAATCATGCTCAGGCATCCAAAGCTGTGCACTGCGTACACGCTCAACCAACTGCTTAGCCGAAGCTGTCCAATTTAAGCGATCCAGCCCGCATCGAGCGACATAATTGAGCAGCGCTTGGCTCGCCTGATTCGCATCGGGATCAGGTAAAGCTTTGGTGCTGATAATCAACTTGCCCAGAGATACACGCTGCTCGGCAACTAAACGGCCACGTTTCTCATCCCAATCGGCATAATCGGAACGCACAAACAGTTTTGGAAATTCAGCTTCTAGCTGCGAAATATCAACGGCGGTGGCTAAGAAAATCTGACTGGCTCGCCCTGTGCTGCGCATCAAATCAATCACTACGATATAGTCATTGTTCGCCAATGGATCATCGTCACGAACCTCAGCCCCGTGGCCATTCGCAAGAAGGAAAGCACTGCTGGTTGCGCTTCTCACTTGTGCAATTCGGTCCGGGAAGGCAAAACAAAGCACTAATGGTAGCAATGATTCGTCAGCTTGTGACAAATCTAAGTGATGATTGAGTTTGCTGGCGAGACTTTTCGCTCGCTGCATCAGCACGTTATTTTTCGAATGTTTTCTTTGCTTAAGTCGGTGCAACGAATGCTGAATATCTGTGACGTTGCGCTCCGGCTCTTCCAGCAAAGCAGCAGCAACAATCGCGACATTCAACAGAGCAGGACTACCTTGCTGCGCTTTAACCAACATGCTGGCAATACGAGGCTCTAGACCTAAACGTTGGACCTGTTTTCCTAATGCCGTAAATTGACCATTATCGTCTAACAATTCAAGAGTCTGTAAGAGTTGCTTGGCTTGCCCGATAGAAGCTTTGGGTGGAACGTCTAACCATTGCAGTTCATCAGCACTCGCAGCGCCCCATTGCGTCAATTCAGACACCAGCGAAGACAAATCAGAATGAAGAATTTCAGGTTCTGGTATAGCTGGTTGCTGCATCAGCTGCGTTTCGCTGTACAAACGAACGCACAAGCCCTCTTCAATTCGTCCCGCACGGCCCGCTCGTTGTTCAGCTGAAGATTGCGAGATTTTCACTTGCTCAAGCTTAGTAATACCGGTTTTCAGATCGAACTTCGCCACACGTTCAAGCCCAGAATCAACCACCAATCGAATACCTTCAATCGTCAAAGAAGTCTCAGCAATATTGGTCGCTAACACCACCTTTCGACGCCCTTTCTCTGATGGCGCGATCGCTTTCTGCTGTTGAGAAAAGCTGAGTTGCCCATACAGAGGACACACATCGATATCATTGGCGAATTGTTCTAGTTGAGATTCCACCTGCTTAATCGCAGAAACGCCCGGCAAAAAGGCCAGAAGTGAGCCTGACTCTTTCTCCATCAGAGAGCGAATCACGTTAGCCATTTTAGGGGCTAGATATTCATTTGCGTTAAGAGGCTGATAACGGAAATCGACCGGAAAGGTGCGACCTTGTGATTCAACGTATTTGGCATTCGGCAGCAAAGTTTGCAGAGCTTGTTGATCTAAAGTTGCCGACATCACTACCACTTTCAGATCGTCACGCAACGCCTCTTGGATCTCTAAGCTAAACGCCAATGCGGTATCGGCGTGAATACTGCGCTCGTGAAATTCATCAAAGATCACCATATCAACCCCAGTTAATTCAGGGTCGGTTTGGATCATTCTTGTCATGATCCCTTCAGTAACAATCTCTAAGCGAGTCGCACTGCTGCTTTTAGATTCACCACGAACTCTAAAGCCAATGCTCTCTCCCACCTTTTCTCCCAATTGGCTCGCTAAGTAAGTAGCAATATTCCTTGCAGCCAAACGCCTCGGTTCAAGCATGATGATTTTGCCTTGAACGGCGTTGGTCTTAACTAACTGTAAAGGGAAGAATGTTGACTTACCCGCACCGGGAGCGGCCTTTAGAATAAGTTGAGTGTGTATTTCTACGCCAGCGAGCAGATCTGGCATCACAGCTTCTATGGGCAGTTGTGGCAATGGGAGAACCTTGTGGTGTAATGTTGGCAACATTGTACATAAAAACCTACCTGTCTAAATAAGTAATATGCACTTCAATCCGCCATTAGAGCCAGCGACTCTTATTAAACGCTATAAACGTTTCCTCACTGACATCCAACTTCCAGACGGTAGCGAGCGTACTATTCACTGCGCTAACACTGGAGCGATGACAGGATGTGCGACTCCTGGCAATACGGTGTGGTACTCAACCTCCGATAATGCAAAAAGAAAGTACCCAAACAGCTGGGAGATCTCAGAAACAGACAAAGGTCATCGTATTTGTGTAAATACTGCGCGGGCAAACCAGCTAGCAGTGGAAGCAATTGAAAATGGGACTATAGTTGAACTCTTAGGTTATAACGCGTTACGAACCGAAGTGAAATATGGCAGTGAGAATAGTCGCATTGATATTCTGCTTGAAGATAACGAAAAGCCGCCTTGCTATATCGAAGTGAAAAGCGTCACTTTGCTCGACGAGCTAGAAACGTCAACTAAAGGGCAAGGTTTTTTCCCTGATGCGGTCACAACCAGAGGCCAAAAACATCTGCGTGAACTCACAGAAATGGTCGAATCTGGAAATAGAGCCGTACTTTTATTCACTGTTTTACATTCAGGTATTGAAAAAGTATCTGCGGCACACCATATAGACGCCAAATATTCGTTATTACTAAAACAAGCACAAGACGCTGGAGTTCAAGTGCTTTGCTATAAAGCAGAGCTCAGCAGTACTCAAATACAACTAAAACAAGCTGTTGAATTTATCAATAGCTAGGCAAAGATGCTGAACTAATCACATTGATTGCAAGTTTGAATAAGAGTATTTGCCACCATTCGTTCTTTCTGCTATAGATACCCGCCTTAAAATTAGCTGCTTTGCAGTTGACTAGGTGTAAATAGGAGATGCTGTATGCCAGAATCTAAGAAAAAAGCGCTAGGCATCCTAGCCATCGCAGGTGTTGAACCGTACCAAGAGAAGCCAGGTGAAGAGTACATGTCACCTGAGCAAACGGAACATTTTACAAAAATTTTAGCAGCTTGGCGCAACCAGCTCAGGGAAGAAGTTGATCGTACTGTGCACCACATGCAGGACGAAGCAGCGAATTTCCCAGACCCAGTTGACCGTGCTTCTCAAGAAGAAGAATTCAGCCTAGAGTTACGTAACCGTGACCGTGAGCGTCGTCTTATCAAAAAAATTGAGAAGACATTAGACAAGATCGAAGAAGACGATTTCGGCTTCTGCGATTCTTGCGGTATCGAGATTGGCATTCGTCGCCTTGAAGCTCGTCCAACTGCTGATCTTTGTATTGACTGTAAAACACTTGCAGAGATCAAAGAAAAACAGATGCAAGGTTAATTCTTGCAGATGTAAAGAAAGGGAGCCTTGGCTCCCTTTTTTGTTTGTTATCCAAGCGAAGTATTTCACACGCTTGATAGTAAATAGCAGCTTTAAGCCTTAGTTCTATACATCAAACCTTGTTCTATAGATTGAAGCTTAGTTCTAGGCATTAAAGCTCTTGTCAAACGTCTTAAGAATCGGTTACTGCGGTACCATCCAGATTAGGTTGTTCACACATGAATTATATCGGGCGCTTTGCACCATCACCGTCAGGTCCTCTTCATTTTGGCTCACTTGTTGCTGCTCTTGGTAGTTACTTCCAAGCAAAATCTAACCAAGGAAAATGGTTGGTTCGTATGGAAGACTTAGATCCACCAAGAGAAATGGCCGGCGCTGCAGACCTGATTCTTAAGACGCTTGAGGCTTACCATCTATTTTGGGATGGTGAAGTCGTTTATCAAAGCCAGCGTCATGGCTTGTATCAAGCTCAAATCGATCAATGGGTCGCTGACAATCAAGCCTACTACTGCCAATGTACTCGTAAGCAGATAAAGGCTTTAGGTGGCTTTTACAATGGTCACTGTCGAGATGCAGGCTTAATCGATTCAGGTGAACAAGCGGTGCGCTTGCGCATGGATTTTCCTGTAGAGTCCTTTGATGATGTGCGCCACGGCACGATTCAAATCCCTAAAGCATTAGCTGAAGAAGATTTTATTATTAAACGCAGAGATGGATTGTTTGCCTATAACTTGGCTGTGGTACTTGATGACATCGAACAAGGAGTAACGGAAGTCGTAAGAGGCGCAGACCTGATAGAACCAACAGGTCGACAAATCAGTTTGTACAAGACGCTCAAGCAAAAAACAGTGAGCTACTTGCACTTACCATTGGCAACCGATGACTTGGGGAATAAACTGTCAAAACAGAACCATGCCACCGCAATCAATCTCGACAATCCAAAACCAACGTTACTCAACGCGATGCGATTCTTAGGTTTTGATATCCCGACAGCCCTTTGTGAGGCTTCAATGGATGAGATTTTATTGTGGGGCTGCCAGCAATGGAACGTCAGTCAGTTACCTGATAGTTTACAAAAAGAGCACTGTAATTAGCTCGAAACTCACGGCAAATAGCAAAAACGACACATAAAAATGCCATAACCAACCACTGTGGTTAAGCAGACGATGTTCTCAAATGGCTCGCGCTAAGCTATTATTAGCCGCAATTAAACTCTGCACTACCACTTTGGACTAAGAGAAAAACAAAGTTGGCGATACCTACTTTGTTCTAAACTAATGAATACAAACGACAATACCCCAAGCGAACAACGCGGATTCCACGAATTAGCTCTGAATATTTATACTCGTCAAGAGCACAATATTTCACGCAAGCAGATCAGCGACAACGCACTAAAAGTGCTATATCGCCTGAATGGTGCGGGTTTTGACGCATTTCTAGTCGGTGGTGGTGTACGCGATATCTTATTAGGCTCTCAGCCAAAAGATTTTGATATTGCGACAAACGCAACGCCAGAGCAAATCAAACACCTCTTCAGAAACTGTCGCCTTATCGGTCGCCGTTTCCGCTTGGCACATATCATGTTTGGTCGTGACATCATTGAAGTGGCAACTTTCCGTGGCCACCACCAAGAACCATCGAAAAACGTGTCTGCACAATCGAAAGAAGGCATGCTACTTCGCGATAACGTGTACGGCAGTGTTGATGAAGATGCAGAGCGTCGTGATTTCACAATCAACGCGATGTACTACAACATTGCAGACTACAGCATCCACGATTACGCGGGTGGTGTAGAAGATTTAGAAGATAAACTGATCCGCCTGATTGGCGATCCAGAAACGCGTTACCGCGAAGACCCAGTACGTATGCTACGTGCAATGCGCTTCGCCGCTAAACTGGATTTCGACATCGAAGAAGACACGGCTGACCCGATTGAAGAGTTAGCTCACCTTCTAAGAGATATCCCAGCAGCGCGCCTTTACGAAGAGTCTCTGAAATTACTGCAATCAGGTCACGGTTTAGAAACCTACCACTTGATGCGCGAGTACAACCTCTTTCAGCAGATGTTCCCAGCTGTAGCGGAATACTTCACAGAAGATTACGACTCTCACACAGAGCAGATGCTTGATTTGGTTCTCGATTCAACCGACCTTCGCATCGAAGACGGTAAGCGAGTAAACCCAGCATTCATGTTCGCAGCGATGCTTTGGTACCCAATGAACAAGCTGGCAGACAAACTTGTCGCTGAACAGGGTATGGCACACTACGATGCGATCATGGAAGCGAGTAACATCATTCTTGATCAGCAAGTAAAGTCTATTGCGATTCCTCGCCGTCACACCGCAACCATTCGCGAAGTTTGGCAACTGCAACTTCGACTGCCTCGTCGCAACGGTAAACGCGCTGTTCGCCTAATGGAGCTCAACAAGTTCCGTGCAGGCTACGATTTCCTAGAAATGCGTGGTGAGATTGAAGGTGGTGAAACCAAAGAGTTAGCAAAATGGTGGGAGCGTTATCAGACTGCAGGTCGCAACATGCGTCAAGCAATGGCTAACGACGTTGCAGCACCATCAAAGTCAGGCCATCGTCGCCGTAAGACTTACCGAAACAAAAAGAGTAAGCAGTCCGAATGATAACTGCTTACATTGCGGTCGGCAGCAATCTTGCCGACCCAGTTAGCCAAGCAAATTTGGCTATCGAAACGCTAAAAAGCCTACCGCGATCAACGTTTATTGCGACCTCTCAGCTATATAGTAGCACTCCAATGGGGCCGCAAAATCAACCGGACTACATCAACGCGGTAGTCGCTATCCAAACCGAATTAACGCCAATTGAACTGCTTGATTGCACTCAAAAGATCGAGTTAGAGCAAGGGCGCGTCCGTAAAGACGAGCGTTGGGGGCCAAGAACCTTGGACCTCGACATTGTGTTATACGGCAATGAGGTGATCGATTCAGAGCGCTTAATTGTTCCTCATTACGGAATGAAAGAACGAGAGTTTGTACTCTACCCGCTTGCTGAAATCGCACCAAGTTTACAACTCCCTGATGGGGCTGAGCTGACAGAACTACTGAAAATAGTAGATAAGAACGGGCTCAATGTTTGGCAACAATAGCCAAGCGCATTAAGGAAAACCAATGAAAAAAATAACCATTAACGACCTGATCAAATGCAAACGTGAAGGCCGTAAATTCGCGACGTCGACAGCTTATGATGCGAGCTTTGCTCAATTATTCGAAAGCCAAGAGATGCCTGTACTGCTTGTCGGTGATTCACTGGGTATGGTTCTACAAGGCCATAACGATACATTACCAGTCACCGTTGAAGATATTGCTTACCATACTCGCTCAGTGCGTGCTGGTAGCCCTAATTGCCTTCTTATGGCTGACATGCCTTTCATGAGCTACGCAACGCCAGAACAAGCTTGTGAGAGCGCAGCTACCTTGATGCGTGCTGGTGCGAACATGGTAAAAATCGAAGGCGGAAGCTGGTTGGTTGATACTGTGAAGATGCTAACAGAACGTGCAGTACCAGTATGTGCACACTTAGGCTTAACGCCTCAGTCTGTGAACATTTTTGGTGGTTACAAGATTCAAGGTCGTGACGACGAGCAAGCAGACAAAATGGTTGCTGACGCGTTAGCACTGCAAAACGCAGGCGCTCAAATCGTTCTACTTGAATGTGTGCCAGCTTCATTGGCAAAACGAATTACAGAAGCTTGTGACGTACCAGTTATCGGTATCGGTGCAGGTAATGTTACCGATGGTCAGATCTTGGTTATGCATGACATGTTCGGTATTTCTGCGAACTACATGCCGAAGTTCTCTAAGAACTTCCTAGCAGAAACAGGTGATATGCGTAAGGCAGTAGCTCTATACAAAGAAGAAGTAGAGAGCGCGCGCTTCCCTGATGAAGCTCATACAATCGCTTAGGAGTAAGTATGCAAACTTTTGCTGAAATAGCGGCTCTTCGTGAGCAGATTAAACAGTTTAAGCGTGATGGACGTACGGTTGCTTTTGTACCGACAATGGGAAACCTGCATGAAGGCCACCTGACTCTGGTAAAGAAAGCTCGTGAACTGGCCGACATCGTTGTGGTAAGCATCTTTGTAAACCCAATGCAGTTTGACCGTGCCGACGACCTAAACAACTACCCTCGTACGTTAGAAGCAGATTTAAGCAAGCTAACAGGTGAAGGTGTTGAGCTAGTATTTACACCAACGCCAGAAGTGATGTACCCAGATGGATTAGACAAGCAGACGTTTGTTGAGGTCCCTGGCATATCTCACATGCTTGAAGGTGCCTCTCGTCCAGGTCACTTCCGCGGTGTATCAACCATTGTCACTAAACTGTTTAATATCGTTCAGCCAGACTTTGCATGCTTCGGCGAGAAAGATTTCCAGCAACTTGCTGTTATTCGCCAGATGACCACTGACCTAGCGTTAGACATTGAAGTTGTCGGCGTTGCAACCGTTCGTGAAATGGATGGTTTAGCAATGAGCTCTCGCAATAGCAACCTAACGATTGACGAGCGCCAACGAGCTCCCGTTCTAGCGCGCACTATGCGCTGGATCAGCAGCGCTATTCGTGGTGGTCGCGATGATTACGCATCAGTGATTGAAGATGCAACTGACCAGCTACGCGCTGCAGATCTTCAACCTGATGAGATCTTCATCTGCGATGCGAAAACACTGCAAGCAATCACTTCAGAATCAACTCAAGCAGTGATTCTAATGTCAGCATTCCTAGGTAAGACGCGTCTTATCGATAACCAAGTTCTCGATTTGGTAACGGAAACCAAAGAAGAAGTGAAAGAAGAAACGGCTGAGTAATCCGCTTTCTTCTCTTTGCGTAAACCAGCTTCTAACGCAAAGCAAAAGCACAAACGAAAGATACAAAAAAAGGTCGATGTAATATCGACCTTTTTCTTTGCCTGCAATTTAGGATAACCAAGGATTAGCTGCGTAAGCCGATACCCTTTGTCACTAAGTAGTGCGCAATGCCATACAACAGCACGATAAACACGCCTAGTACGCCAAACGACGTCACGATACCCACATCAGACACTCCCAAGAAGCCATATCTGAACGCGTTTACCATGTAAACGATAGGGTTCAACTTCGATACACCTTGCCAGAATTCAGGCAATAGACTGATCGAGTAGAACACACCACCAAGGTAGGTCAGCGGCGTTAAGATAAAGGTTGGGATAATAGAGATATCATCAAACGTGCGTGCGAATACCGCGTTAATCAAGCCACCCAAAGCGAATACTACCGACGTTAAAAATACCGTCGCAATGATCACGCCCCAATGGTCAACTTGTAGGTCGACAAAGAACAGAGACACGAAGGTTACGATAGTGCCCACTAACAAGCCACGAACCACACCACCCATTACGAAGCCGGCGATAATCACGTAGTTAGGAACAGGTGCTACAAGCAGCTCTTCAATGTTCTTCTGGAATTTGGCACTAAAGAAGGATGAAGCAACGTTGGAGTATGAGTTGGTGATCACCGACATCATGATCAGACCGGGAACAATGTATTCCATGTAGCTAAAGCCGTTCATTTCACCAATACGCGCACCAATTAGGTTACCGAAGATGATGAAGTAAAGCGTCATGGTAATCGCTGGCGGCACCAGAGTCTGCACCCAGATACGAGTAAAACGATTGATCTCTTTGGTCAACAAGCTGCAGAAAGCGGTCCAATATAGGCTGTACATATTATTTACTCCCTTCACGGACGATACTCACAAATAGCTCTTCTAGACGGTTTGCTTTGTTACGCATAGAGAGGACTTTAACCTGTTGCTCGCTCAATTGAGCAAAGATGGTATTCAAACCTAGGTTCTTGTCGATTTCGATTTCTAGCGACCCATTGACCATAACTTGGCTATTCACGCCTTCAAGCTTAGGTTCAGTCGTGCCCTCTTCCAGATCCAGGATAAAGGTCTCAGCACTCAATTTACCCAACAGCGCTTTCATTGTTGTGTTCTCAATCAGTTCACCGCGATTGATGATACCAATGTTGCGACACAGCATTTCTGCTTCTTCTAGGTAGTGCGTGGTCAAGATAATGGTAATGCCCTGCTTCTCATTGATCTCTTTTAGGAATTCCCACATTGAACGACGCAGTTCAATATCAACGCCTGCTGTCGGTTCATCAAGGATCAACAAATGAGGTTCATGCATCAATGCACGCGCGATCATCAAACGACGCTTCATACCACCAGACAAGTTACGCGCACGTTCGCCACGCTTTTCCCACAAATCGAGTTGAGATAGGTACTTTTTCGCTCGCTCTTTCGCCAAAGCTTTTGGCACGCCGTAATAACCCGCTTGTTGCAGCACGATCTGTTCAACGGTCTCAAACGGGTTAAAGTTAAACTCTTGAGGTACAAGGCCTAAGTTCTGCTTCGCCAACTCCAGATCAGTATCAATGTCGTAGCCGAACACTTTAACCTTGCCCGACGTTTTATTTACCAGTGAAGAGATAACACCAATGGTGGTTGATTTACCCGCACCATTGGGACCAAGTAGTGCGTAAAAATCGCCTTTTTCTACTTGTAAACTAACGCCCTTCAGAGCCTCGAAGCCCCCAGCATAAGTTTTTCTTAATTGCTCAATTTCTAATGCATACATAGAGATAGACTGCCATTTGCTATAGATAAGATGTAGACGACCGAGCTTGAGGAAGAGAGTATTGCTTAAAACGAGCTAGCAGAAAACTAACCCAAACTTGTTTACTCGGCCATTTTGCAAACAAGTTTATCGTTGATTGACGATTAATACAAATTTCGTGTGAGAGTTTCTTTCGAAAACAAATAAGCGTCTTGGCTACGTGAAGACTAAATCAACGTTCAATAAATATAAAAATGCCGCTAAGTGATTCACTTAACGGCATTAATGATCATTCTTGAAGTGAGCGTCTATGGCTTATTCATATTAGATTATTACTGAAAAATTAAACTGACTCAAATTGATGCTCATCTCTGTCGACATAGCTTGTTGCTGCCGTCAGGGCTTCATATCTGAATCGATAAGTGTTGGATTCCGGCACTAGGTCAATCACGTGGAACTTCTCTAGTTGCTGACGAGTATTCTCATTAGGACACAGCAGATACACCTCACACTGCGCATCCAATGCATCTTTAATCGCATTCTCTAGAGCAAGACCAACAGTGACATCAATCATAGGGACATCTGTCAGGTCTAGAATCATCGCTTCATAGTCAGAAATACTTGAGTGCTGGCGTGAAATTGCCTTTGAAACGCTGAATATCATCGGCCCTGAAAGATAGAAGAACAGTACCTTACCATTGGCACTATCGAGTAACTGACGTTCGCTATCGGTCAATGGGATATCATCTTCATCATCACCATCACTGATCGCCTTAACTTGTCTGGCTTGTTCTCGGCTCAATCTTTCAATAATCAGAATGTTCGAGATAAACACGCCCAGTCCAACAGCAATAATCAAGTCGACAAACACAGTCAGTAGCATCACGCCGTACATCACTCCCATGCCGGCATAGCTGACCTTGTGCGCGCGCTGGATAAAACTCCAATCTAGGATATTGAAACCAACATACATCGCGATACCAGCCAGCACTGCCATAGGGATCGGTTCTGTTAAGCCACCTGTAACCAATACCACTAACGCAAGCACTAAAGCTCGAATAACACCCGAAAGCGGAGAACGCGCTCCCACCTGAATATTGGTTACGGTACCCATAGTGGCGCCCGCGCCAGGTAGCGCACCAAACAGGCCAGAGATCATATTGGCAATGCCTTGGCCGCGAAGTTCTTTGTCTGAGTCATGCTCTTTACGAGTCAATGAATCTCCGATAACCGCGGTCAAAAGCGTATCAATACAACCTAATGTACCAAGCACCAAGGCATCAATAACCATAGTAGTGAACTGTTCAGCGCTGATCGTAGGGATAACGAGAGTAGGCAAACCAGCTGGGATTTCACCAATACGGCGAATAGAGTCGGTATCAAAAATAATGACGGACAAGAGCGTCACAGCCACTAACGCGACCAGTTGAGCAGGCACATACTTACGATATTTGGCTGGAAAACCGAAAAGAATACCGAGCGTCAATGCTCCTAAAAACAGCTCGCTGATTTTAAGATTAGCCAATGTATCTGGAAGTGCAGAGAGCGTGCCCATCACCCCACCAGAAGGGGCGGCATGTCCTAATAAAGGAGACAACTGAAGAATGATTAGAATAACGCCGATACCCGACATAAATCCGGAGATCACGCTATATGGCATCAAAGTAACGTACTTTCCGAGCTTTAACGTGCCAAGCAATATCTGAAATGCACCTGCCATCATCACGACTGTGAAGGTCATTGCCATGCCAGTTTCAGGATATTTAGCAACCATACTCGTCATTACGGCAGTCATGATCACCGTCATCGGGCCGGTAGGTTCAGAAATCAAACTACTCGAACCGCCAAACAAAGCTGCAAATAGGCCAACCATGATGGCTCCCCAAAGGCCAGCTTCCGCGCCCGCACCAGAAGCAACACCAAATGCCAATGCTAAAGGCAATGAGATGATGGCTGTAGTGACACCACCAAACATATCCCCTTTGAGATTGATATCCGTAAAACGACTTCCAAACAAAACACACCTTCCTGATGATGAAATGACAAACCTTATCACTTTAACAAATGTATCAAGTGTTCAGAAAGTGTTAATTCAATCACATTATTCATGTCTTATAACCGGATCATAGCTTCTACGCTAAGTTAATGATTTTAACGACGAGTACACGTCAGATGAGTACTATTTGACACAGTTTTTACGAGATTGAATTTGTAACATTGTGTATAGTTGAGATTCTTAATTAAGGGATGTAAGACGCAAAATGCCAGAGATTAAACAGCTTTTTGAAAACAACTCTAAATGGTCAGAAGAAATTCGCTCTCAACGACCTGAGTATTTTACAACGCTTGAAGAGGGTCAAAGCCCTGGTTTTCTATGGATTGGCTGCTCAGATAGCCGTGTTCCGGCCGAGCGTCTCACTGGTTTATATTCTGGCGAACTGTTTGTTCACCGAAATGTGGCGAACCAAGTGGTTCATACCGACTTAAACTGCCTCTCAGTTGTGCAGTACGCCGTCGATGTACTCAAAGTTAAACACATCATTGTCTGCGGTCACTACGGTTGTGGCGGTGTTAATGCGGCGATTGATAACCCTAAACTTGGTCTTATCAACAACTGGTTACTGCACATCCGTGACAATTACCTAAAATACCGCAAGCAAATCGAGGGGCTTCCTCGTGAGCAATGGGGTGACAAGTTATGCGAAATTAACGTCGCAGAACAGGTTTATAACCTAGGTAACTCAACCATTATGCAAAATGCGTGGGAGCGTGGCCAAGACGTTGAAATCCATGGTGTGGTTTATGGTATTGGCGATGGCAAGCTACAGGACCTTGGCGTACGTTGCTCAAGTAACGATACTTTAGAGAACAGTCACTTAGATGCATTAAACAAGATCTTAACGACGCCTCTTCTTAGTCAACAAAGCTAACCCATTCCGTCATATATACAAAAAGCCCGCATCATGAAGTGACCCCGTAAAGTTGGACATTTCTGTTAAGCGGCTTTCAAGGCCTGAGT
>NZ_JBFSVE010000035.1:0-56285 GCF_041467715.1 Vibrio sp. 10N.247.311.14 | reverse complement strand
TTCGAACCTCCGACCGCCTGGTTCGTAGCCAGGTACTCTATCCAGCTGAGCTAAGGACGCACATTTACATTGTCTAAATTGCTAATTTTAGACTCGCAAGAAATGGCGGTGAGGGAGGGATTCGAACCCTCGATGCAGCTACAAACCACATACTCCCTTAGCAGGGGAGCGCCTTCGGCCTCTCGGCCACCTCACCGTCTTGCGGAGGCACATATTACGTTTTACCGAAAATATGTCAAACACTTTATTGAAAAAAATTGGACAAAAACACTCAACCGTTTGCTATTTAATCAAAGCGCTTGCAAATTGAACTTATAAGATTCAAATCGCGCTTTTTCCCTTAAAAATTAAGGTGAAAGATTGGCAATAATAAACAGCCGAAAACAATTATCTAACTTCTCCAGCAGCAAGTGCTACCGCTGATGGCACAATACTACGGGATGCGTATTTTCGCCATAGGGGAAGCGAATAAATCTTGAGTTTTGCCAAACAAAATACAGAGCAACAGTTCTGTTCAACCTTGTCTGTATCTCGCAGCATCACAAAGCATTCACTTCACCACTTTGAGACCGATCCGTTATCCAACCCATCTATGTCCCAATCAGTGTTTCGGTTCCCCAAGATCAAAAAAGGCTAGCAACAATGCTAGCCTCTTCTCTACGCAAAAGTATTAGTAGTTGCCAGATGCAACGTTACCATTACCTTTTTCAGCTTGAATGCGCATGTAGATCTCTTCACGGTGAACAGATACTTCTTTAGGTGCGTTAACACCGATACGTACTTGGTTACCTTTAACGCCTAGTACAGTAACTGTTACTTCATCACCAATCATCAGTGTTTCGCCAACGCGGCGAGTCAAAATTAGCATTCTTTGCTCCTTGAGTAATCTCTAAATTTATCTAGCTACGAGAGCATTATCCAACAAAAGTTATATTTTCGTAAACTATCGATTGAGTTTATTTAACCAAAATGCACTTCTTTTTTAGGATAACCCTGTGTTTCACGCGCTACGATGTATGCATTGTGTAATATGTTAGCAGCCATATCGACTTGCGTTGGTGATATCACCAAAGTTAAAGACTGCTGCTGCAATAAGTGATGCTGTACATCAATTTCGCCTTCAGACAACAATCCATGTGAACTGACCACAATTTCTTGTGTTCGGCTTCCTACCACAGTTAACAAACTAACCTGTTCACTATTACGGATTTTCTCAGCAAAAACTAGTTTTAATTTGGCACTTATGTCTTGTTTAATAATGAGTGCTGCCCGTTCTGTTTCCTCGATCACACTACAGACTTCGATCCCCAACAGTTGGCAATGTGAAATGAAAGACGGTAAATCTTCATTCAAACACTCGATACGCACCATATCTCTTTGGATGGCGATGCCAGCAATATCATTCAAACACTGATTACCCGCGATCAATGTGCCCTCGCCTTGTTCAAAGCTTGAAAGCACTCGCAATGACACGTTGTGCTGCCATGCATACTGAACACAAGGAAGGTGCAATACCTTAGCGCCTCGGCGAGCCATCTCTTCCATAGAAGGAAAGTCTAAAGTATCTAATTTCTGAGATTGTTTTACGACTCTAGGGTCACAAGAGTAAACACCATCTACATCAGTATAGATCTGGCATTCTTTCGCCTGCAAGGCACCTGCAAGCGCGACCGCTGTAGTATCTGAACCACCGCGGCCTAATGTCGTGATATCACCTTTCGCATTGAATCCTTGAAAGCCTGCAACAATAACAATCTGGTTGTCATCTAGCAGAGCTTGAATCGGAGCAGTATCAATACGCTCAATCGCTGCATTATTATGATTAGAATCCGTGTGTATCTTGGCTTGATAGCCAGTCATCGATGTCGCTTCATAACCTAACTTGTGTAACGTCATTGCTAACAAGGCCATGGAAACTTGCTCGCCAGCCGTTAACAACACATCCAGTTCTCTAGCGTTTGGTACGCTATCAACTTGCGTGGCTAAATTAACTAACCGATTTGTTTCACCAGACATAGCAGAAACGACAACCACGATCTGGTTCCCTTCATTTTTCGCTTCAATGATTTTTTCTGCTACATGATGGATTCGTTCAATTGAACCCACCGACGTTCCACCAAATTTCTGCACGATAAGAGGCATTTTCACCCGTCCTCACCTTCCCAAGACCAATGTCTATATATGACAAAAAAACACATACTCCGCGTCAGGGCGAAGCAATAAAAAATTAACCAAGGAGTCTAACGCCACCATTAGACTTCTTGGTTAATCTCAATCAAACCTTGTTTAAACACACTTCCAATAGGCAAAATAAAAGATGCCCAATCAACTGATTGGGCATCTTTGTATCAATTACTTAAGCTTAAAGACGCTCTTCTAGCCAAGTACGCACAGATTTAAGCGCTTCTGGAAGTGCTGCAACGTCTGTACCGCCCGCTTGAGCCATATCTGGACGACCGCCGCCTTTACCGCCAACTTGCTCAGCAACCATCTTGACGAGATCACCCGCTTTTACTTTGCCGATTAGGTCTTTGGTTACACCAGCAATCAAGCCAACTTTACCGTCTGCTACGTTCGCGATCAGGATGATGCCGCTACCTACTTGGTTTTTAGCGTTATCAACCATAGTACGTAGGTTCTTGTTGTCTGCGCCTTCAATTGCAGCAACCAAAACTTTAGTACCAGAGATGTCTTCTACTTTGCCCATGATGTTTGCGCTTTCTGCAGCAGCCATCTTTTCTTTAAGCAGTTGGATTTCTTTCTCTAGCGATTTCGCTTTCTTAGCTGACTCAGCCAGTTTCTCTTCGTAAGCGTTAGCTTGAGCTTCTACTGCATCTAGTGCAGCTTCACCTGTTACCGCTTCAATACGACGAATACCCGCAGCAATACCACCTTCAGAAGTGATCTTGAATAGACCGATATCACCCGTGTTGCTTGCGTGGATACCACCACAAAGTTCAGTAGAGAAATCGCCCATAGATAGAACGCGAACTTCATCATCGTACTTCTCGCCAAACAGTGCCATTGCACCTTTTTCTTTCGCTGACTCGATGTCCATGATGTTCGTTTCAATCACATGGTTCTTACGAACTTGTGCGTTAACTAGACGCTCTACTTCTTTAATCTGTGCTGGTGTTACCGCTTCAAGGTTAGAGAAGTCAAAACGTAGGTTGTCTGGCTTAACTAAAGAACCTTTCTGAGCAACGTGCTCACCTAGCACTTCGCGCAATGCAGAGTGAAGTAAGTGAGTGGCAGAGTGGTTTAGTGAGATAGCAGCTCGACGCTCAGCGTCAACCGTTGCTTCTACTTTATCGCCCTTAGCAAATACACCTTCAACTAGCTCACCGTGGTGCGCAAATGCGTTACCTAGCTTCTGAGTGTCTTGTACTTTGAAAAGACCCGACGCTGTTTTTAGTGTACCAGCATCACCACATTGACCGCCTGACTCAGCGTAGAATGGTGTCTCTTCAAGGATGATGATTGCTTTGTCGCCAGCCGATAGTGAAGATACTTCTTCGCCGTCAACGAATAGCGCAGAGATTTCACCAGCACCTTCAGTTGCTGTGTAACCACAGAACTCAGTATTGGTGTCTACTTTGATTGTCGCGTTGTAATCCGTGCCGAATTGGCCAGCTTCACGTGCACGCTTACGCTGTGCTTCCATCGCCTTCTCAAAGCCTTCTTCATCGATAGTAAAATCGCGTTCGCGAGCTACATCGTTAGTAAGGTCAGCTGGGAAGCCGTATGTATCGTAAAGTTTGAAAACTGTTTCGCCGTCAAGCTCTTTGCCTTCAAGTGCATCTAGTGCGTCATTAAGAATAACCATGCCGCGCTCTAGCGTACGACCAAAGTTCTCTTCCTCAATGCGAAGTACTTTTTCAACCAGCTCTTGCTGTTTCTTAAGTTCATCTGCCGCAGAGCCCATCACTTCAGCCAGTACGCCCACAAGTTTGTGGAAGAACACGCCTTGTGCGCCAAGCTTGTTACCGTGACGAACTGCACGACGGATGATACGACGTAGAACGTAGCCACGACCTTCGTTTGAAGGCATAACACCGTCAGCAATTAGGAATGAACAAGAACGGATGTGGTCAGCAATAACGCGTAGCGATTGGTTAGATAGATCGTCATGACCAACAACTTCCGCAGTCGCTTTGATTAGCTTTTGGAATACATCAATTTCGTAGTTAGAGTGAACGCCCTGCATGATTGCAGAAATACGCTCAATACCCATACCTGTATCTACAGCAGGCTTAGGTAGCGGTTCCATTGTGCCGTCAGCGTGACGGTTGAACTGCATGAATACGTTGTTCCAGATCTCGATGAAACGGTCACCATCTTCTTCAGGTGTACCAGGACGGCCGCCCCAGATGTGCTCACCGTGATCGTAGAAGATTTCAGTACATGGACCACAAGGACCTGTGTCACCCATCGTCCAGAAGTTATCAGACTCGAACTGTTTACCGCCTTCTTTGTCGCCAATGCGAACGATACGGTCAGCAGGAACACCTACTTTCTTGTTCCAGATATCGAATGCTTCATCATCTGTCTCGTATACCGTTACCAGTAGACGATCTTTTGGCAGTTGAAGAGTTTCAGTCAGGAATTCCCAAGCAAATCCAATCGCTTCTTCTTTGAAGTAGTCGCCAAAGCTGAAGTTGCCTAGCATTTCGAAGAACGTGTGGTGACGAGCCGTGAAACCTACGTTTTCAAGGTCATTGTGTTTACCACCCGCACGTACACAACGCTGAGCCGTAGTTGCTCGAGTGTAGGCACGCTTTTCGGCGCCTAAGAAGCAATCTTTGAATTGGTTCATACCTGCGTTAGTGAATAGCAGGGTTGGATCGTTATGTGGAACTAACGATGAACTGTCTACGATTTGGTGTTCTTTGCTCTCAAAGAACTTAAGGAACGCGTTGCGAACCTCATCAGTGCTCATGTACATGCAGCTCTTCCTGAAAATAGTCGAGTTAGAATTTTGCCGTATTGTAGATCATGGTTAAGGCTTCGACTAGTTTTCTTGTAGAAAAGACACCCTTGGGCAGGATTTTAGTGGGAATTCGATAAAATGAAGAATATTCCACTATATCTTGCCGTGGAAAAGCAGAACTAAATTGACGACCTAGTACCGAAGAAACTCAGTCAACGAAAGAGATTTGACCAAAGACATGCTCGACGGAGCAGATCCAATAAAAAAGCCCCGCATAAAATATGCGAGGCTTTAAATTCTTTCAAAGCGGATGCTTCTTTCAAACATCCACTCTATAAAACGTGAGCTTATAGCTCTTCGTTTTCTTCTTCTTTCTCTACGTCTTTCTCTTCAAGAACAGCAGGAGTCAGTAGTAACTCACGAAGTTTAGTATCGATCTCTAGAGCAACTTCTGGGTTTTCACGTAGGTATTTACCAGCGTTAGCTTTACCTTGGCCGATCTTATCGCCTTTGTAGCTGTACCAAGCGCCTGCTTTTTCTACTAGCTTATTCTTAACACCTAAGTCGATAAGCTCACCTTCGCGGTTGAAGCCTTTACCGTAAAGGATTTGAGTCTCAGCTTGTTTGAATGGTGCAGCAATCTTGTTCTTAACGACCTTGATACGAGTTTCGTTACCAACAACTTCATCACCATCTTTAATCGCACCAGTACGGCGAATATCAAGACGAACAGATGCGTAGAACTTAAGTGCGTTACCACCTGTTGTTGTTTCTGGGTTACCGAACATCACACCAATTTTCATACGAATTTGGTTAATGAAGATAGCCATACAGTTAGACTGCTTAAGGTTACCCGTCAGCTTACGCATTGCTTGAGAAAGCATACGAGCCTGAAGACCCATGTGGCTGTCGCCCATTTCGCCTTCGATTTCTGCTTTTGGTGTTAGGGCTGCTACTGAGTCAATAACAAGAACGTCGATTGCACCTGAACGAGCCAGTGCATCACAGATTTCCAGCGCTTGCTCACCAGTATCTGGTTGAGAAACAAGAAGTGCATCGATATCAACACCAAGCTTTTGAGCGTAGATAGGGTCTAGTGCGTGCTCCGCATCAACGAATGCACACGTCTTTCCCACTTTCTGTGCTGCAGCAATAAGCTCAAGCGTTAGCGTTGTTTTACCTGATGATTCTGGACCGTAAACTTCTACGATACGTCCCATCGGTAGGCCACCAGCACCTAGTGCGATATCTAGAGATAGAGAACCTGTAGAAATAGTTTCTACGTCCATTGTGCGGTTATCACCAAGACGCATGATAGAACCTTTACCAAATTGCTTTTCAATCTGACCAAGGGCTGCGGCTAACGCTTTTTGTTTATTCTCGTCCATTTCTATCTCCACATAATCGGTTGTCTCAACAAGCGATCTAGAATCTATTTCTAACCCACATAGGGGTGACTAATTGGCTTTCATTATACTGTTGATTCATACAGTGTCTATACCTGTATGAAAATAATTTGTACAAATGTTACTTACCTTCCATTGATAGGTAATCATAAATAACTTGCAGGGCATGGTGCGTGGCTTGTTGGCGTACTTGTGATCTGTCGCCTGTAAATACATGCGTTTCTACTTTATCCCAGCCATTTAGCGCTTTCCACGCGAAGCATACTGTACCAACAGGCTTATCTTCGGTCGCGCCACCTGGGCCAGCGATGCCACTGATTGATACAGAGATCGTCCCGTTTGAATGTTGCAATGCCCCGCTCGCCATTTCTATTACGACAGGCTCACTCACGGCGCCGAACTCCATTAAGGTTTTAAGCTGTACACCGATCATCTCTTGTTTGGCTTCATTGCTGTACGTAACAAAAGCGCGATCAAACCATCCAGAGCTGCCCGCAATATCGGTGACTGCACTCGCGACACCTCCGCCAGTGCAAGATTCAGCCGTCACTAACACGTGTTTGTGTTTAGCGAGTAAATGTCCAAGCTGCTCACTAAGGTCTTGAGTCATCTGCATCATCTGCTTCCCTTTATTTACTGTCATATCATTTGGATTCGCATCTTTTCGCATCAGCCGCTTTTCGCACGAAACGCTTTCACGTATCCTAAGCCGCAATAGAAATAAACGAAAGAAGTTAACTGTGAAAGCCGATCAAAAACATACTCCCATGATGCAGCAGTATCTAAAACTGAAAGCAGAAAACCCAGAAATTCTGCTGTTCTACCGCATGGGCGATTTCTACGAGCTTTTCTACGATGACGCTAAAAAAGCCTCTCAACTCCTCGATATTTCACTGACTAAGCGTGGCTCATCAAATGGTGAACCGATTCCGATGGCAGGTGTTCCATACCATGCGGTTGAAGGATACCTTGCAAAGTTAGTGCAACTTGGTGAGTCCGTAGCCATTTGTGAACAGATTGGTAATCCAGCACTTTCAAAAGGCCCTGTTGAGCGCGCAGTAGTGCGTATCGTGACACCGGGTACCGTAACCGACGAAGCCTTGCTTTCTGAACGCGTTGATAACCTAATTGCAGCCATTTATCACCACAACGGTAAATTCGGTTATGCGACACTTGATATTACCTCTGGCCGATTCCAACTTTGCGAGCCAGAAACAGAAGAAGCGATGGCCGCTGAGCTACAAAGAACCTCTCCGCGTGAGCTGCTGTTCCCTGAAGATTTCGAACCCGTCGATTTAATGGCAAGCCGTAATGGCAACCGCCGCCGCCCTGTATGGGAATTTGAATTAGACACCGCTAAGCAGCAATTGAATAAGCAGTTTGGTACTCGCGATCTGGTTGGCTTTGGCGTAGAAAGCGCGAAACTGGGTCTATGTGCGGCTGGTTGTTTGATCCAATACGTGAAAGATACCCAACGTACTGCCCTCCCTCATATCCGTTCACTCACGATGGATAAACAAGATCACTCGGTGATCCTTGATGCTGCAACTCGTCGTAATTTGGAGATCACGCAAAATCTTGGGGGTGGTACTGATAACACCCTTGCCGAAGTACTTGATCACACTGCGACAGCAATGGGTAGCCGTATGCTTAAGCGTTGGTTACATCAACCAATGCGCAATATATCTGCACTCGATCAGCGCTTAGATGCAATTGGTGAAATGAAAGATTTGGCTCTATTCACAGAACTACAGCCAACCTTAAAACAGATTGGTGATATCGAACGTATTCTCGCTCGATTAGCACTTCGCTCTGCTCGCCCTCGCGATATGGCGCGTCTTCGCCAAGCAATGGAATATTTGCCAGAGCTTGCTGAAACACTGACGCAACTGAAGCACCCATACCTAACTCAACTTGCTCAATATGCTTCTCCTGTGGATGAGGTTTCTGAGCTGCTTGAACGTGCAATCAAAGAGAACCCACCGGTGGTTATCCGTGACGGTGGTGTGATTGCAGAAGGCTACAATGCCGAGTTAGACGAATGGCGCGACCTTGCAGCAGGCGCAACTGAATTTCTTGATAAGCTTGAGCAAGAAGAGCGTGAACGTCATGGCATCGACACGCTAAAAGTTGGCTACAACAACGTACATGGTTTCTTCATTCAAGTAAGCCGTGGGCAAAGCCATCTTGTGCCGCCACACTATGTTCGTCGTCAAACGCTGAAAAATGCTGAGCGTTACATCATTCCTGAGCTAAAAGAGCACGAAGACAAAGTACTTAACTCTAAGTCGAAAGCACTCGCTATCGAGAAACAGCTGTGGGAAGAGTTGTTTGACTTACTACTGCCGTATCTAGAGCGCCTACAAAATATCGCCTCTTCAGTATCTCAGCTTGATGTTCTACAGAACTTGGCTGAGCGTGCAGATACCCTTGATTACTGTCGTCCAACCATGACAGAGTCTGCTGGCGTACAAATTCAGGCCGGTCGTCACCCTGTTGTTGAACAAGTGATGGACGAACCTTTCATTGCTAACCCTATCGACCTGAATGATCAACGTAAGATGCTGATCATCACGGGTCCCAACATGGGTGGTAAATCGACCTACATGCGCCAAACGGCACTCATCGCATTGATGGCTCATATCGGTTGTTATGTTCCTGCAGAAAGCGCAACCATCGGCTCTATCGACCGTATCTTTACGCGTATTGGCGCATCCGATGATTTGGCTTCTGGCCGTTCAACCTTCATGGTTGAGATGACAGAAACCGCAAATATCCTGCACAATGCAACACCAAACAGCCTTGTGCTAATGGATGAAATCGGTCGTGGTACCAGTACTTACGATGGCCTGTCTCTGGCTTGGGCAAGTGCAGAGTGGCTAGCCAATCAAATCAATGCGATGACACTGTTTGCAACGCAC
Organism: Vibrio sp. 10N.247.311.14; assembly: GCF_041467715.1. Taxonomy (NCBI): domain Bacteria; kingdom Pseudomonadati; phylum Pseudomonadota; class Gammaproteobacteria; order Vibrionales; family Vibrionaceae; genus Vibrio; species Vibrio sp. 10N.247.311.14. The sequence continues at coordinate 47,028 of NZ_JBFSVE010000035.1, read as the reverse complement.
TACTTTGAGCTAACTGAACTACCTAACCAACTTCCAACTTTAGCAAACGTACACTTAGATGCGGTTGAGCATGGTGATAGCATTGCCTTTATGCACGCAGTTCAAGAAGGTGCTGCAAGTAAATCTTATGGTCTAGCGGTTGCAGGTTTAGCTGGCGTACCGAAAGCAGTGATCAAGAATGCTCGTGCGAAGCTGACTCAGTTAGAAGCGTTAAGTATGGAGTCGCCAACATCGAAGCCAAGCGGTGTCGATATCGCAAACCAACTGAGCCTGATCCCAGAACCGAGTGAAGTAGAGCAAGCGCTAGCGAATGTTGATCCTGATGATCTAACTCCTCGCCAAGCATTAGAAGAACTTTACCGCTTGAAGAAGCTGCTTTAGTTTCTTACCAAGTAGCTTGTTATGGCCGTACTGCTATTTTGATTAGACGGCATGAAATACCAAAGCCACAAACAAAAAAACGCTGACTTAAAGTCAGCGTTTTTATTTGTCTTCTATTTAGAGAAGCATCATCCGTTCAATTAGTCGTTTTCTACGTTGAACAGGTTTTCCATATTCAGACCTTGCTTGATAAGAATCTCACGTAGACGGCGAAGACCTTCAACTTGGATTTGACGAACACGTTCACGAGTCAGGCTGATTTCGCGGCCCACTTCTTCTAATGTTGACGGTTCATAACCCAGTAGTCCAAAGCGACGCGCAAGCACCTCTTTCTGCTTAGGATTCAGCTCATCAAGCCAGAAAATCAACGAGTTCTTGATATCGCTATCTTGAGTTGAAACCTCAGGATCTGAATTATTGATGTCTGGAATAATATCCAACAGCGCTTTCTCACCGTCACCACCAATTGGCGTATCAACAGAGCTCACTCTTTCGTTTAGACGAAGCATCTTGCTCACATCACCAACCGGCTTATCTAGCTTAGAAGCAATTTCTTCTGCCGTTGGTTCATGGTCAAGCTTTTGTGATAGCTCTCTTGCAGTACGTAGGTAGATGTTCAGCTCTTTCACAACATGGATTGGCAAACGGATAGTGCGAGTCTGATTCATTAACGCACGTTCAATGGTTTGACGAATCCACCATGTCGCGTAAGTTGAGAAGCGGAAGCCACGCTCTGGATCAAACTTCTCTACGGCGCGAATCAAACCTAGGTTGCCTTCTTCGATTAGATCGAGAAGTGCAAGGCCGCGGTTGCTATAACGACGTGAAATTTTTACCACTAAACGCAGGTTACTTTCGATCATGCGTTTACGTGCTGCTTCATCACCGCGTAGAGCTCGACGTGCATATAGCACTTCTTCTTCAGCGGTTAGTAGTGGTGAGAAACCAATTTCGCCTAAGTAGAGTTGAGTGGCATCTAAACTTTTAGACGTAACTTCAACTTCTTCTTTCGCTTCAGTTTTCTTAGTGACTGTTCGTTTTGCTTTTCCAAGAGCTTCCGGTTCCGTGGTTGCTTGGTCAAGATCGAACTCTTCTTTGGTTACTGCATTGCTTATACTCATAACGCCTCCCCCTGGCGAAATTAGCATGACATTACAACTTCATATGTCGCTAAATGACTATGTCACTCCATACAATACGTAATTTTTGCATATTGTATTTAAGGTAAATATCGTTTTGGATTAACGGACTTACCTTGGTAACGAATCTCAAAGTGCAGCCTAACACTGCTGGCTCCAGAGCTTCCCATTGTTGCAATCTTCTGCCCTGGTTTCACACTTTGCCCTTCAGATACTAATAGTCGGTCGTTGTGCGCGTATGCACTTAAGTAATTATCATTGTGCTTCACAATCACTAGATTGCCGTAGCCTCGTAGTGCATTACCCGAATAAACAACCGTTCCCCCTGCAGTAGATACTATTGGCTGACCTCGCTGTCCTGCTATGTCTATGCCTTTATTTCCTTGTTCGCCTACAGAGAAACTCTTGATTACTCTCCCTTTAGTTGGCCATAACCATTTGGATACTTTATCACTTGTTGGTTTGGTGGGCGGTGTAACATTCTGTTTACCTTTAGAACCAACATACTCCTTTGATTTGGATTGTTCAACCTTCTTTGGTGGATCTTTTTTCACCACTTTGGTGGTAGTTTGAGCTGGAGCCGGTTTAGAGTTTTTGCTCTTTTGTGGTGTGGTTTTCGGTTTACTTGCCGCAGATGACGTTGTCGATGCCGCGACAGGCGCAGCAACTGCTGCTGCCGCTACCGTTGATTTACCATACGCTGGCGCATTGTAGCTAGGACGCCACAACTTAAGCTTCTGCCCGGGGTGGATAGTATAAGGCGCAGACAATTTGTTGTAGCTGACGAGGTCATTGACGTCTTTATTGGTCACATAAGCGATGAAATAAAGCGTATCGCCTTTTTTCACTTCATAGTAACTGCCGCGATAACTACCACGATCAATCGATGAGTATTTCTTGTTAAGGCTTGAAACCGGCGCAGGCGAATTCGCTGCACACCCAACAAGGGCACAGCTAAGCAGTAAAGTACTTCCTTTAAACAACTTCGAACGCATCGACTCTCTATCCACCTACACCATTAATCTTGTTATTAAGCTAGTTCACCAGGAACAAGAGGTACAAATCTCACCATTTCGATAACACTCGACAAAAATTCATCGCCGTGACGAACGATCTTCAACAGTTGTTGTTCATCATCCCCAACAGGAATCAGTAAACGACCACCATCTTTCAGCTGTTGCAGAAGCGCTTGAGGAATCGACTCTGCAGCAGCGGTAACAATAATCGCATCAAAAGGCGCCTTTGAAGACCACCCTTGCCAACCATCACCATGCTTAGTTGAAATATTGTAGAAATCGAGTTGCTTCAACCTACGCTTAGCATCCCATTGTAGCGACTTTATTCTTTCAACCGAATAGACATGATCAACAAGCTGAGCCAATACTGCGGTTTGGTAACCAGAACCCGTTCCAATCTCCAAAACGCGGCTATCTTGTTGTAACTCAAGTAACTCTGTCATTTTAGCAACAATATATGGTTGCGAGATGGTTTGCCCCTGTCCGATCGGCAGCGCATTATTATCATAAGCTTGATGGTACATCGCCTGTGATAAAAAGCTCTCTCTCGGCAGTTGGTAAATCGCATCAAGAACCTTTTGGTCTCGGATACCATTTTCAATCAGAAAAGTAACTAAGCGCTCGGCTTGTGGATTGCTCACTTACTTCTCCCCTAACCATGTTGTCATCGCACCTAACGACTCGTGCGCCGTCAGATCAACTTGTAACGGTGTTACCGATACAAAGCCATGTTCGATTGCGTAAAAATCGGTACCTTCGCCAGCATCTTGCTCTTTACCCGGAGGACCAAGCCAATAGATATCATGACCACGAGGGTCTTTTTGCTTAATCATATCTTCGGCATGGTGACGAGCACCGAGGCGCGTAACTTGAGTACCAGAGAGTTGTTCTAAAGCCAAATCAGGCACATTGACGTTTAACAGGCGATTAGTTGGGATTGGGTTGACTAAATGTTGTTCGACGATACGACGAGCAATCGCTGCCGCTGTCTTAAAATGTTTTTTACCCACCAATGAAAATGCCACCGATTGAACGCCTAAGAAATGCCCTTCCATTGCGGCTGCGACTGTGCCTGAATAAAGCACATCGTCACCAAGGTTAGCACCGTGATTAATACCCGTTAAAACCAGATCGGGCATATCGTTCTTGAGCAGTTCATTTAACGCAAAATGCACACAGTCGGTCGGCGTGCCTTGTACCGAGTAGGTATTTTCTGCAATTTCTTGAACGCGCAAAGGTTGTTCTAAAGTTAATGAATTTGAAGCACCTGAGCGATTTCGGTCAGGTGCCACAATGATAACGTCAGCAAGATCACGTAATTCATTTGCTAGCTCATGAATACCTTGAGCGTGCACACCATCATCATTGCTGAGTAAAATCTTCATCTTGTATCCTTTCTTTTGTTCCCATGCTAAGCCAAGTCACTTAAATTCCAATATCAAGTGACTCAGCTCCAAGCAGAATCGTTATTGCTCGTAGGTTCTCTCTACGTGTACTTCTTCAACCAACTCTCGAACGATAGCGGTTGCGAAACAACCTGCGTCTAGAGAGAACTTAAGAGTGACATTATCTTCGTTCACTTCCCAAGTTAAATCGGTTGGTTTTAACGATGCTTCACGACGGTCATGGCGCATGCGGTTACCGCGAATCAGCGCCATTAGGTCAGGTTCAGAATCAAGATGTTTTTGCTCTAACGCTTGAGACTCATCAATCGTTGGTAAGGCATTATCGCCAGCCAAAGCAACAGTTATCAAAGCAGAACCGTTCGCAATGTCTTGGTTTACAGCTTCAATGTTGTCTGCTGTTACTGCCAGTTGAGCGCCGTCTTTCATGACAATATCGCCAACCAATGCCGATGCAAACGCATCTTGCTCAATACGGTCCGACAGGATCAGGTTGTAAATCCACGAGCGAGCCGCAGAAAGGTACAAGCTGCGCTTATTCTGGTTACGAGTACGAACGTTATCACGGCCCCAACGACGAGCTTCAGATAAGTTGTTACCTTCATTACCAAAACGCTGAGCACCGAAGTAATTTGGCACACCGACTTGAGCGACTTTTTCCAAACGTTTTACGACATCATCACAGTCTGTTACTTCAGACAAAGTCAGCTCGAATTGGTTGCCAACTAAATCACCCGGACGTAACTTTTTGTTGTGTCTTGCTGTCGCCAAGATCTCAATGCTTGGGTACTGTGCTAAGAACCCTGAAAAGTCAGGCTCACCTTTTGGTAGGTGTACACTCAACCACTGCTCTGTCACAGCGTGGCGGTCTTTCAAACCCGCCCAGCTCACGTCTTTCGACTTAACACCGCAAGCTTTAGCCAGCTCATTGGCCACGAAGCTCGTGTTCTCACCCGTTTTACGGATGCGAACCATGAGATGCTCGCCTTCGCCGGTAAATTCAAAACCCAAGTCTTCATTAACGACAAAGTGTTCGGCTTTTGCTTTTAGTTTTGCTTTCGCAGTTGGTTTACCGTTTAGATAAGCCAATGAAGATAAAATATCTGACATGCTGTTCTTTTCGTGTTGGTGCTTACGCACTTTTGGTAATTAGGACCACCGCTTCACATGCGATGCCCTCTTTGCGACCTGTAAAACCTAAACGCTCTGTGGTCGTCGCTTTTACATTCACATTACTGATGCTGGTTTCTAAGTCTTGTGCAATAGCTTGGCACATAGAGTCTATATGAGGCGCCATTTTTGGTGCTTGCGCCATGATAGTAATATCGGCATTACCAATCACGTAGCCTTGCTCTTTTACTCGACGATAAACATCTTTCAATAGCTCACGGCTATCCGCACCTTTCCATTCGTCATCAGTGTCTGGGAAATGACGTCCAATATCACCCGCAGCAATCGCACCTAATAGAGCGTCACATAACGCATGTAGGGCAACATCACCGTCTGAGTGTGCAATAAGACCTTGTTCATAAGGGACGCTCACGCCACCAATAATTACCGGGCCTTCACCACCAAACTTATGTACATCAAAGCCATGGCCAATACGAATCATCATTATTCCTTATTCTGACTTAAATAGAACTCAGCGAGCGCTAAATCTTCTGGCTGAGTAATCTTAAAATTATCTGAACGCCCAGCGATTAATGCGGGCGATAAACCTTTCCACTCAAAGGCTGAAGCTTCATCGGTAATTGAAACACCTTGTTGAAGCGCCTCACTTAATGTATTCCAGAGAGGTTCTGCTCTAAACATTTGCGGCGTCAGTGCGTGCCATAGATCAGCTCGTTCAACGGTATGCTCAATCTGCCCTTGGGCACCTCGCTTCATCGTGTCACGAACGGGCGCGGCCAAAATAGCCCCGACATCGTGGTTCATCGCGCCTGAAATCAACTTATCGATGTCACCCAACTGGACACAAGGTCTTGCAGCATCGTGCACCATTACCCACTCACCGAGCTGTTGCTCTGCAATGTAATCTAAAGCAGAGAGTACGGAGTCCGCTCTTTCGCTTCCACCCGACACTCTGATCACTTGTGGGTTCTGATTTAGAGCAAGCTCTGGGTAGTATGGGTCATCATCGCTAATCGCGACGATAATTTGAGAGACTTGTGGATGAGACAATAATTTATCTACGGTGTGCTCTAAAATCGTTGAGCCGTTAATCTTGAGATATTGCTTAGGGCGGTCTGCCTTCATTCGGCTACCGACGCCCGCCGCAGGTACAACGGCAATCACGCTTTGAAGTTGAGTCGACATTAATGGGATTCCTCACCAATGATGCGATAAAACGTTTCACCTTCTTTGACCATTCCAAGTTCATGACGTGCGCGTTCTTCTATCGCGTCTAAGCCTTGGCGTAGATCGTCAATTTCAGCAAACATTTCTGCATTTCGAATATGCAGCTTTTCATTTACTTGCTGTTGAACTTGGATTTCGTTGTTCACACCGTAGTAATCAGAGATACCATTTTTACCGAGCCACAGTGTGTGTTGTAGCCAGCCAAACACTATGAGCAGTACTAAAGCAAAAATTCGCATAACACCTTTCGCCGGTTGAAAAAGAAGGAACTAGAATAAGGCACATATATACCATAATGAGCTTATTGGTGCGAGATATGTGGTGTCAGGGAATCAATAAGTCGGGGAGTCATTGTCAGGAAAACAATGAGATTCCCTACTCCTTCCTTCGTCAGTCTAGGGAATGACGAACTTTATATGTGACAAGGAGGAGCTTTAGAGCCTAGAGCTTCTTTCATTCAGTTTTCTACAGACAAAAAAATGCCCCGCATAAGCGAGGCATTCAAAAGTATTAGTGCATAATTCTAACTAGTTGGTGCTGTAGCAAGGCAACAAAGAAGATTCAGCTATGGAGCATAGTTTCCTATGTGACTTAGTGAATCTTCTGCAGTTAACGCAGCTACAGTGCCAAATAGGACGAATTATTGACCTTTAACTTCTTTAAGACCGTTGTAAGGAGCTTTAGAACCTAGAGCTTCTTCGATACGGATAAGTTGGTTGTACTTAGCAACACGGTCAGAACGGCTCATAGAACCAGTTTTGATTTGACCTGCAGCTGTACCTACCGCTAGATCAGCGATAGTTGCATCTTCAGTTTCGCCAGAACGGTGAGAGATTACTGCAGTGTAGCCAGCGTCTTTAGCCATCTTGATAGCAGCTAGAGTCTCTGTTAGAGAACCGATTTGGTTGAACTTGATAAGGATAGAGTTAGCTACGCCTTTCTCGATACCTTCAGCAAGAATCTTAGTGTTTGTAACGAACAGATCGTCACCAACGATTTGAAGCTTGTCGCCTAGAAGTTCAGTTTGGTGCTTGAAGCCATCCCAATCTGACTCGTCAAGACCGTCTTCGATAGAAACGATTGGGAAGTTGTTCGCTAGCTCAGCTAGGTAGTGGTTGAACTCTTCAGAAGTGAAAGTTTTACCTTCGCCCTTCATGTTGTAGATGCCAGCTTCTTTGTCGAAGAACTCAGATGCTGCACAGTCCATAGCAAGAGTAACGTCTTTACCTAGTTCGTAACCAGCAGCTGCAACAGCTTCTGCGATAACTTCTAGAGCTTCAGCGTTAGACTTAAGGTTAGGAGCGAAACCACCTTCATCACCAACTGCAGTGCTGTAGCCTTTAGACTTAAGAACTTTAGCTAGGTTGTGGAATACTTCAGCGCCGATACGTAGACCTTCTTTAAGAGTTTTAGCGCCAACTGGTTGGATCATGAACTCTTGGATGTCAACGTTGTTATCTGCGTGCTCACCACCGTTGATGATGTTCATCATTGGTAGAGGCATAGAGAACTGACCAGCAGTACCGTTTAGCTCAGCGATGTGCTCGTATAGAGGCATGCCTTTCGCAGCAGCAGCAGCTTTTGCGTTAGCTAGAGATACAGCTAGGATAGCGTTCGCGCCGAACTTAGACTTGTTATCAGTACCGTCTAGGTCAAGCATGATTTGGTCAACGTCAGCTTGTGCTTTAGCGTCAGTACCAACTAGAGCTTCAGCGATTGGGCCGTTTACAGCTTCAATAGCTTTAAGAACACCTTTACCTAGGAAACGTGATTTGTCGCCGTCACGTAGCTCAAGAGCTTCGCGAGAACCAGTGGATGCGCCAGATGGAGCAGCAGCCATACCTACGAAACCGCCTTCTAGGTGTACTTCAGCTTCTACAGTTGGGTTACCACGTGAATCGATGATTTCACGACCTAGAACTTTAACGATCTTAGACATTGAATGTTTCCTTCTCGTTGAATATATAAATGTCAAATTTAAAGGTAGCAGCACAACTTACGCAGCTACCTGTATTCCTTTTTACTTCTCTAACTCGCCGCGCTGGAACTCACCAGCCGCTTTAACGAAACCTGCAAACAATGGGTGACCATCGCGAGGTGTTGAAGTGAACTCTGGGTGGAATTGAGCAGCAACGAACCATGGGTGGTTCGGGTTCTCAATAACTTCAACCAGTTTCTTGTCCGCAGATAGACCCGATACTTTTAGGCCCGCTTTTTCGATTTGTGGACGAAGATTGTTGTTCACTTCGTAACGGTGACGGTGACGTTCATGGATCGTCGCGCTACCGTATAATTCGTAAGCTTTCGTCCCTTTCGCTAGGTGACAAAGCTGTGAACCAAGACGCATTGTGCCGCCAAGGTCAGATGTTTCTGTACGCTCTTCAACTTTACCTTCGCCATCAGTCCACTCAGTGATAAGACCAACAACTGGGTACTTAGTTTCAGTACAGAATTCAGAAGAGTGTGCCCCTTCCATTTTCGCAACGTTACGAGCGTACTCGATAAGTGCTACTTGCATACCTAGACAGATACCTAAGTACGGTACTTTGTTTTCACGAGCGTATTGAGCAGCAAGAATCTTACCTTCAACACCACGGTCACCAAAGCCACCAGGAACTAGGATTGCATCTAGGCCTTCTAAAACTTCTACGCCACGAGACTCAACGTCTTGTGAATCTACGTATTTAATATTAACGCTTAGGCGATTTTTCAAGCCCGCGTGTTTTAGCGCTTCATTTACTGATTTGTATGCGTCTGGTAGTTCAATGTACTTACCAACCATACCAATCGTCACTTCACCCGTTGGGTTAGCTTCTTCGTAAATTACTTGTTCCCATTCAGACAGGTCTGCTTCTGGAGCTGTGATGCCGAAACGCTTACATACAAGTTCATCAGTACCTTGAGCTTTAATAAGCTGAGGGATCTTGTAGATAGAGTCAACATCGCGCATAGAAATAACTGCATTTTCTTGCACATTACAGAACAGAGCAATTTTCTTACGCTCGTTCGAAGGAATGTTGCGGTCTGAACGACAAACTAGGATGTCTGGCTGAATACCAATAGACAGTAGCTCTTTTACAGAGTGTTGCGTTGGCTTAGTTTTCACTTCGCCCGCAGCTGCTAGGTATGGCACTAGAGTAAGGTGCATGAACATTGCGCGTTCACGGCCTAGTTCTACTGCTAGCTGACGAATCGCTTCCATGAATGGTAGAGATTCGATATCACCAACCGTACCACCAACTTCAACGATCGCGATATCGTGGCCAGCTGCGCCAGAAATTACACGCTCTTTGATAGAGTTAGTGATGTGTGGGATAACCTGAATAGTTGCACCTAGGTAATCACCGCGACGCTCTTTTGCTAGTACGTCTGAGTAAACACGACCTGCAGTGAAGTTGTTACGCTTAGTCATCTTGGTGCGAATGAATCGCTCATAGTGACCAAGGTCAAGGTCTGTTTCAGCGCCATCTTCCGTAACGAACACTTCACCGTGCTGAGTCGGGCTCATAGTGCCTGGATCAACGTTGATGTAAGGGTCAAGCTTCATCATGGTCACTTTAAGACCACGAGCTTCTAAAATAGCTGCAAGAGATGCTGCAGCAATACCTTTACCTAGAGAGGATACAACCCCGCCAGTAACAAAAATGTAATTTGTCGTCATGTTTAACCTGAAATTGGTTGAATGAGGGAAATGGACTACTTCTGGACGGGATGAAAATATACCAGAAGCCCCTTATCGCCACAACGTGAAATCTATCACACTGCTATTTTTTATTTTTTGCTTCAAATCAATTCATGATAAAAGCTTTGGTTATCTTTTCTCCGCCACTTTGACTTCATCCCACATGGAATCAAGCTGTTGTAGTGAAAAGTCAGTCAAATTTTTATCTTGCTGACGAACTTTTTGTTCCACCCCTTTAAAGCGACGCGAAAACTTGAGATTGGCTTTATTGAGTGCCGATTCTGGGTTTTTACCTAAATGTCGTACCAAATTGACCGTCGCAAACAGCAAGTCTCCCAACTCTTCTTCAACCAAATCTTCATTTGGCGTCACTTGAAGTGCCTCTTCCAGCACCTCATCGACTTCCTCTAAAACCTTATTAGCCACTGGGCCAATAGAGTCCCAATCAAAGCCATATTTCGCTACCTGTTTTTGAATCTTTGTAGCACGTGAAAGCGCAGGTAGAGAGTTTGGTATTGAGTCTAGAATACTTTCTTGAGTTTTGCCTGCCTGAGCTTTTTCTTTGGCTTTTTCAGCTTCCCAGTTGACATTAATTTCTTCATCGCTCGCAAACTCGGTATCAGAAAACACATGCGGATGGCGGCGTGTTAGCTTTTCGTTAATGCCATCAACCACATCAGAGAACTCAAACAACCCCTGTTCTTTCGCTAACTGGCTATAGAAGATCACCTGAAACAACAAGTCACCCAACTCTTCTTGTAGGTTCGGCCAATCTTTGTTGTGAATCGCATCCACCACTTCGTACGTCTCTTCGATAGTATGCGGGACAATTGTTTCAAAATTTTGTTTTAAATCCCAAGGACAGCCACCTTCTGGATCGCGCAGCTTAGTCATAATTTGTTCTAGTTGTTCAATCGGGTGGCTCATGGTGCTTTCCTATTATTCTGTTTGATTGTTTTAATCTAATTCTTTTCTTAAAACTAAAAAAGGTGAGCAGCCAAAACCACTCACCTTTCTATTTTTCGTCATCTCCAAGAGTGAAGTATGAGCGAGTTGGGGATCTCAAACCGCTTGGCGAGATTCCCTATCACGTTCGTCCCTCACTGTAGGGAATGACATAAATGACACAAAAGGATCATCCAAGTCTCTTAACGCTCATTACATCTTTGATCTGCTCGACTCGACTTGTCACTCGGCTCAGAATCTCAATATTGGTCACTTCCAAATCGAAATCCATTACCGATAGCTGACGCTTGTAGTCGATGCGGCTCTTCATTGTCGTCACACTGATCTTCTCGTTCGAGAACAGTGAGGTGATGTCTTTCAACAAGCCATTACGTTCTAGCGCTTCAACACGCAGCGTTAGGATGTATGAGCCGACAAAGCCATTACCCCAAACGGTATCAATGATACGTTCTGGCGCATGCACGCTTAGCTCGCCTAGCTGTTCACAGTCAGCGCGGTGCACTGAGATACCACGACCTTGAGTGATGTAACCTTTAATCACATCACCTGGGATTGGCTGACAGCAACGCGCTAGGTGCGTCATTAGGTTATCAACGCCCTCAACCACTACCGCATCTTTCTTCGGACGACTCTGTTGTGCCGGCTTGTTTTCCGACTCAAGCAGTTTCTCTAGCGCTTTCTTGTCTTCTTCTTCCGCCGTTGGCTTATTCACTAGCGCATTGATGTGATTAACCACTTGGTTAATACGCAAGTCGCCACTACCAATACCTGCATAGAGTTCGTCTGGCGTATTCACGTTAAAGCGTTTTAGTGCGTATTGATCAGCATCTTTTAGGGTTGCGCCTACTTTCGCTAGCTCAACTTCCAGGATATCACGACCCGCTTCTAGGTTTTTCTCACGGCTTTGTGCGCGGAACCAAGCGTTGATTTTCGCTCGAGCTCGACCAGAATGAACAAAACCTGTGGTTGGATTTAACCAGTCACGAGATGGGTTCGGCTCTTTCTGCGTGATGATCTCAACTTGATCGCCCATCGATAGTTTATGAGTGAACGGTACGATACGCCCCGCTACTTTGGCACCGATACAGCGGTGTCCGACCATCGAGTGGATGTGGTAGGCGAAATCCAACGGGGTTGCGCCCATTGGTAAGTCGACCACGTCACCACGTGGAGTAAATGCGTATACACGGTCATCGAAGACTTGGCTACGTACCTCATCCAGCATCTCGCCAGAGTCCGACATCTCTTCTTGCCAGTCGATAAGTTTACGCAACCAAGTGATTTTCTCATCGTAGCCACTACGGCCGCTTGAAGCTCCTTCTTTGTACTTCCAGTGCGCCGCCACACCAAGCTCAGAGTCTTCGTGCATTTGCTTAGTACGGATCTGAATCTCAATGGTCTTGCCTTCAGGGCCAAGTACTACGGTATGAATCGACTGGTAACCATTTGGCTTAGGGTTCGCCACATAGTCATCGAATTCACTTGGTAGATGTTTGTATTTGGTATGAACCACACCTAAGCCGGCATAGCAGTCTTGAAGCTGGTCGGCGATGATACGTACCGCACGTACGTCAAAAAGCTCATCGAAGTCCAAACCTTTCTTCTGCATCTTACGCCAGATACTGTAGATGTGTTTTGGTCGACCGCTGACTTCAGCATTGATGCTTGAACGGTTCATTTCCGCCGTTAAGTCATCAACGAAATCTGTGATGTATTGTTCACGAACGATACGACGCTCAGACAGCTGTTTTGCAATCTGCTTGTAGGTATCTGGTTGTTGGTAGCGGAATGCGTAATCTTCGATTTCCCACTTAAGTTGGCCGATACCTAAACGGTTTGCCAGTGGGGCATAGATGTTAGAACACTCTTTTGCGGCCGCGCGACGCACAGCATCAGGCGCTTTTTTTACCTCGATAAGGTTACAGATTCGTTCAGCGAGTTTGATGACTACGCAGCGGAAATCATCGACCATAGCCAGTAGCATGCGTCGAACGTTATCAACTTGACCCGAGGCAGCACTGCCTTCAAGGGTCACGTTTAACTGGCCTAAGGCCGCCATTTCTTCAACGCCATCGATCAACTTTACGGTTTCTTTACCGTAGCTTTCTTCAAACGCTTCGCGCTCAAAAACGCCGCTTGAGACGACGGGGAAAAGTTGTGCAGCAATTAAAGTGGCACGGTCCATGGACAAGGTGACCAAGATTTCGATCATCTCACGGCCACGCCAAAGCAAGAGCGATGCTTGCTCGTGATCTTTTAAAAGTTCTTCACAGTGACGATAAACTTTAATCAGTTTATTCGAGGTTTTTGCGTCTTGATTCAATGACGCAATCCAACTTTCTAGCTCAAACTGTTCGCTTGGGTTTAAATGTGCGCTTCGTACCGCAACCATCATGCCTTCCTAGTTATTATGTTTTATACCCAATTCAATATGACTAACTGGTTCCAAGTTAGTTCGACCATATTGATATCAGCGCAGGCTTCCCTGCGCCTTTGTGATTCATTTGAAGCCTTGTTTAAGGGCCTCTAAGCCTTGATAAAGAGAGCCATCGATTCTAGATGACTGGTGTGTGGGAACATGTCCAACATACCCAGTTTGGCTAATTGATAGCCTTGTTTTTCTAAGCTCTCAGAATCTCTAGCTAGAGTAGCAGGATTACACGAAACATAAACCACACGCTTCGCTCCTAACGCTGAAATTTGATCAACGATCCCACTCGCTCCCGCACGTGCCGGGTCAAGCAATACTTTATCGAATTTCTCTTTTGCCCAAGGCTGTGAAGATAAGTCTTCTTCAAGGTTAGCTTGGTAAAATTCTGTATTGCTTAACTGGTTTAACGCTGCATTAGATGCGGCTTGCTGAACCATTTCATCAACGCCTTCTACACCAACCACAAACGCCGATTGTTGCGCGATAGGCAGACTAAAGTTACCGAGACCACAAAACAGGTCTAGCACTCGCTCATCCGCTTGAGGCTCTAGCCACTCAATCGCTTGAGCCACCATCTGCCGATTCACTTTCTGGTTTACTTGGATAAAGTGGTTTGGCTCAAACGGTAACGTCACGCCAGTTTCGCTGTAAGAAGGTGTATCGCCGACTAAGCGAACCAACTTATCGGTTTCAGGCATCGAATACAGCGTAGCGCCTTCTTCTTTTGCTAACGCAATCAGCGCTTGCTCATCTTTTTCAACCAGAGGCTTAAGGTGACGTAGCACCATAACAGGGCCAGTATCGCCCAACACCAATTCAACGTGTCCTAAAGACGTAAGGCTGTTGAAAGTGTTCAGTAAATTTTTCAGTTTTGGCAGCAACACATTAAGGCGAGGATCAAGCACGGCACAGTCGGTGATGTTTTCAATCTGCTTACTCTGCTTCTTACGGAAACCGAATTGAAGCTGTTGTGTCTTCTTATCAACAAATAGGCTGATACGTGCGCGACGTCGATAACCGGTTTCATCACCGACAATAGGTTGTGCAACTTCAGTGTTCGCCGTTTGGTATTGGCTCATCAGGTGCGTCAGAGATTGCGATTTATGCTCAACCTGAGAAGAGTAACCTAGGTGTTGAAGGTGACAGCCACCACACTGATTAAAGTGCTTACAAAACGGCTTTAAACGCTGCTCGCTCGGCTTCAATAACTTGATGAGTTTAGCTCGCGAAAACTTACTTTTGCTCTCAGTAAGTTGAATAACCACCTGCTCACCGGGCAATGCGCCATCAATGAAAACCGGTTTATTCTTTTGATAAGCGATGCCAGCGCCATTGTGATCCATTCGTTCAACCAAAACCGATTGATGCTTGGTCTCGAGTTGAGTTTTCTTTTTTGGTTGGAAAAAACGTGCCATTGCTTGTGCCTAATGTATCTTTTAATAAGTAATTGGTATCCAGGACTCACTATTATGTCTTGGAATCATTGTCGAACGTCACGGCTTTGATTAAGCTTACCGTTCACTTAACCGCCATTGTGTGCGTTATTTTCCCATATCCAGACCTCGATGTAATTAAAGAACATGACCAGATATGGCTTAAGAGCCCGTGTAATTACCTTAACTCTAGCTCCAACCCTGATTATTGGGTTGCTATTGAGTGCATTTTTCTCATTTAACCGCTATCAAGACCTTGAAGGTCAAGTGGTTAACACTGGTACTAGCATCATTGAGCCACTTGCGATTACGAGTGAATCAGGCATGAAGCTCGAAAGTCGAGAGTCTGTTCGTCAGCTTATTAGCTATGCGCATCGAAAGAATTCTAAGCTAGTGCGCAGTATCGCGGTGTTTGATGAGCGTCATGAGTTGTTTGTAACCTCAAACTTCCACCCCGATTTTGAAAGCCTGACCTACCCCAAAGATAAACCGATCCCGCATTTAAGCTCATCGAACCTTCTCGATAATACGCTGATTCTGCGGACACCTATCATCGCCGAAGGCCAGTACATCAATTCAGCCAACGGTCAGTCTCAAGCTAATCAAGCGATCGGCTACATTGCGATTGAATTAGATCTTTCATCACTTCGATTGCAGCAATATCAAGAAGTGTTCTCTGCATTCTTAGTGTTGATTCTCGGGCTTGGTTTATCGGGCGTGTTTGCGTTCCGCTTAATGCACGATGTCACTCAACCGATCACACACATGAAAAACATGGTCGACCGAATTCGTCGAGGTCACCTAGATGTGCGTATCGAAGGTAAGATGCATGGTGAGCTAGACTCGCTGAAAAACGGTATCAATGCGATGGCGGTATCGCTATCAGAGTATCACGTCGAGATGCAGCACAGTATCGACCAGGCCACATCAGATTTGCGTGAAACTCTTGAACAGCTAGAGATTCAAAACGTTGAGTTAGACATCGCGAAGAAACGCGCTCAAGAAGCGGCTCGTGTTAAGTCTGAGTTCTTAGCGAATATGTCTCACGAATTGAGAACGCCGCTGAACGGTGTGATTGGCTTTACTCGTCAAATGCTCAAGACTCACCTATCGAACAGTCAAACCGATTACCTGCAAACCATTGAACGCTCGGCAAACAACCTGCTTAGCATCATCAACGATATCTTGGACTTCTCGAAACTTGAAGCCGGTAAATTAGCCCTAGAGAACATCCCATTTGAATTCCAAGCCAGCCTTGAAGAGGTAGTAAACCTTCAAGCAACCAACGCTCATGAGAAAGGCCTAGAACTGACACTGAAGATCGACCCTAAAGTACCGCCAGGTGTGGTGGGCGATCCACTGCGTATTCAGCAGATCCTAACCAACCTAGTGGGTAACTCAATCAAGTTTACCGAGCGCGGCAATATTGATATCAGCGTTGAGCTGCGTTCACAAAGCGAAGACAACATCGAGCTGCAGTTCATGGTTCGCGATACGGGTATTGGTATCTCGGAGCGTCAACAAGCTCAGCTGTTCCAAGCCTTCAGCCAAGCCGATGCAAGTATCTCTCGTCGCTATGGTGGTACAGGCTTAGGTCTGGTTATCACCCAAAAACTGGTCAGCCAAATGGGCGGAGAGATCAGCCTAACCAGTCGTCTTCACCAAGGCTCTACCTTCTGGTTCACCTTGAGACTATCAACGACTGATATGCCGATGACAGAGCTGATTGAGACGCAGTGTCTGCAAGACAAACAACTGCTGCTTATCGAGCCAAACATGCAAGCGGCATCGATTACTCAGCAAATCCTAACCCAAGAAGGCTTAGTGGTAACGTATCGTTCGGTGATGCCAGATGAGACGACCTCGTATGACTACGTTCTGCTTAACCTAGCCGCCAACCAAGAGTATCAATTTGATACTGTGAGTGGTTGGGCGATCGGTGCGAAGAAGATTGCTCAAAACGTGATTATTGGTACACCAAGTACCGAGCTAGCGTTGGGTGAGCAACTAATGAAAGAGGTCGATGTTCAGTGCATCACTAAGCCTCTTTCTCGTAAGAAGTTGCTGCAAACTCTGGTATCGAATCAGGCACCTACCTTGATTGCACCAGCGATTGAAACGCATTCTGAAGAGAAGTTACCGTATACTGTGATGGCAGTAGACGACAACCCAGCCAACCTTAAGTTGATTACCGCGCTGCTTAAAGAGCGTGTAGAAACCGTCATCAGTTGTACCAGTGGTCAGCAGGCTATAGACAAAGCGACAGAGACGCCATTTGATATCATCTTCATGGATATTCAAATGCCACAGATGGACGGTGTGACCGCTTGCCAGAACATCAAAAAACTGGCGAACAATGCGAACACACCTGTGATAGCCGTAACCGCGCATGCAATGATTGGCGAACGAGATCGACTACTTGAAGCGGGCATGGATGACTACCTAACCAAACCTATTGAAGAGCATGTTTTACAGCAGGTTCTGATTCATTGGAGCTCGACCTCTGAGGTTGAGCTCATCGAAAGAATAGATCCAGACCACCCAGCGGTCTCTGCTGAAGTCGACAACGGTCCGGTGTCAGAAACTGAAGCCAGCGTGCACACAAACATCATCATTGATTGGCAAGCTGCGATGAAACAAGCCGCCAATAAAGAAGACCTCGCACGCGATATGCTGCAAATGCTCGTCGACTTTATTCCAGAGGTGTATGAGGCAGCAGACAAAGCGATAGAAGACAGTGACTATCCAGTTGAAGAGCTGATACACATCATTCACAAGATGCATGGCAGCAGCTCGTACAGCGGCGTACCAAGGCTAAAATCGGTATGTGCGACAATAGAGAAAGAGCTGCGTTCAGGTACTTCTGTTGAAGACATTGAACCTGAGCTTTTCGAGCTTCAGGATGAATTAGATAAGGTTCAAGCAACCGCGATTCACTACTTGAAACCGGCGAAGGCCTAGCGGGTACTTGTTACTCACTAGTATTCTTTAGAGGGTTTACCCGCCAATAAAAAAGCAGAGCTCATGAGCTCTGCTTTTTTCTGTCTAGAGCCAAGAGCACTAGATATAAAGTCGCGATAATCTGTTTACGATTCGAGTAACACCGTTGCCACAGCGTAGTGACGCTCATCCGAGATAGTCAGATGAATCGATGTTGTGCCATTCGCCTCTGCGATTTCACGCGCTTTCTTGTGTAAGCTCAATACTGGCTTACCATGCTCATCGTTTGAAATCTCAAAGTCGTGGAAGGTAACACCCAGCGCAATCCCCGTACCTAACGCCTTAGATGCAGCTTCTTTAGCAGCAAAACGTTTTGCAAGGTAACGGCCTTTTTGCTTCAACTGTTGGAATACTTCAAACTCAGAATCCGTCAAAATACGCTGAGCAAAAGCGTCGCCACTTCGCGACAGCGCCTTCTCGACACGTTCGATTTCTGCGATATCTGTACCTAATCCAACAACTGCCATGTTTCCTCTACTACTTAACTTCTGTCTAATGATTAACTGTACATCGCTTAGTGCCGACGACTTGCCGAACTAAGCGTTGTTACGTGCTGTTTCCATGATTGCTTTCATGTCTGCAACGGCTTTGTTTAAGCCATCAAACACTGCACGTCCCATGATCGAGTGACCGATGTTCAGCTCGTAGATCTCTGGAAGTGCCGCAATCGGTGCTACGTTGTGGTAAGTCAGACCATGACCCGCATTGACTGTGATACCTAAGTCATCTGCATAGCTTGCGCCTGCTGCGATCTTCTTAAGCTCGTCTTGTTGATCTTCTTCTGTCTTAGCATCAGCATAGTGACCCGTGTGCAGTTCAATGAACGGTGCGCCACACGCTTTTGCAGCATCGATTTGCTCACGGTCAGCATCGATAAACAGAGATACCTTGATACCTGCTGCAGACAGTTTTTGTGTCGCCGCTTTGATCTTCTCTAGTTGACCAACTACGTCCAAGCCACCTTCAGTGGTTAGCTCTTCACGTTTTTCAGGAACCAGACAAACAAACTCAGGATTAGTATCGAGTGCAATTTGAACCATCTCGTCCGTTACGGCCATCTCCAAGTTCATGCGAGTTTGAAGTGTTTCAGCCAGAATACGCACATCGCGATCAACGATGTGACGACGGTCTTCACGCAGGTGAATAGTAATGCCATCTGCACCAGCACGTTCAGCGATTTCAGCTGCGTGTACTGGATCTGGGTATTTAGTACCACGTGCATTACGTAGTGTTGCAATATGGTCGATATTAACGCCTAAAAGGATTGAGCTCATTTTCCAATACTCCGTGCTCTGGAGAGGGCTATTGTTGGCATAAATAGCTCTCTACTTTTTAATGGTTTGCCGCCAAGATACGGCTTTAAGGCTATGCGTGTAAAGCGTTTTGCCGCTTTTAACTGCTCTTTAGTGATAAACCTACGTTCGCTGATTGCAATAAGTTCATCGCCCATAAAAGTCAGGTTATCTCGACGTACTGAAGCGATGAAACCTTTCTGCTCTCGATAGCGATAAGTCATGCTCGGATCAATCGCTTCGCCAGTGCCCGCGCAGTGTAAAAAGTCGACGCCGTAACCCATAGCAGATAATAGAGCCAGCTCAAAGCGACGCAGTGCTGGCTCAGGATTATCATTATGCGCCAGCTCTGTTAAAGCATGAAGATAGTCGTGAAAAAGTGCAGGCATCGGTACTTCCGCCATCAATACCCGACCGATAAGCTCGTTCACGTACATGCCTGAATACAGATTAATACCGGCGAGAGGGAGCCCCAAGCTGATGGGTTCAGCTTGGCGTAAGGTTTTCATCGAACCATTACCAGACCACTTAAGCAATAGCGGCGTAAAAGGTTGTAATGCACCTTTCAAATTGGAACGCTTGCTGCGAGCGCCTTTAGACATCAACGTCACCCGACCGAACTCTTCGCTGAAGACGTCCAAGATCAGGCTCGACTCACTGTATGGTCGACGGTGCAACACAAAGCATCGCTGTAACCCTTCGCTCAATCACTTACCCTTATTACAGATACAAAAAGAGAGAGTTCGCACTCTCTCTTGGATTTATCTTCAGTTCAACTTTCTTAATCTCAGAAAGTGACGTTCAATATATTATAGATCGTCGATGTAGCCTAACGAGCGAAGTGCACGCTCATCATCAGCCCAGCCAGATTTAACCTTGACCCAAGTCTCTAGGTAAACCTTACGGCCGAATAGCTCTTCCATATCGATACGCGCTTCACGACCAATCGTTTTGATCTTCTCGCCCGCTTTACCAATCACCATTTTCTTCTGGCCTGTACGCTCAACAAGAATCAGTGCATTGATGTGGAAGCCATCGTTATCTGGGTTGTAATCGAAACGTTCGATTTCAACCGTTACCGAGTAAGGTAGCTCGTCACCCGTAAAGCGCATCAGCTTTTCACGGATAATTTCAGAGGCCATAAAACGTTGCGAGCGATCAGTCACGTATTCTTCAGGGAAGTGGTGTGTCGCTTTAGGTAAATGTTCACGTACGTGCTTACGCAGTACATCAATATTTTTACCTTGCTTCGCTGAGATTGGCACTACATCAATGAAGTCCATCTTCTTAGAGACTTCCATCATGTGCTGCATCACGTTAGTACGGTCTTGAACGTTATCTACTTTGTTGATGCAAAGTACAACTGGGAAGTCAGTCTTCTTCAGTTTGTTCAGAACCATCTCATCGTCGTCAGTCCAGTGAGTACCATCGACAAGGAAGAATACTAGGTTTACATCACTCAATGAGCTGTTCGCCGCACGGTTCATCAAGCGGTTGATGGCACGCTTTTCTTCAATATGAAGTCCAGGAGTATCAACAAAGATCGCTTGGTAATCACCCTCAGTTTCAACGCCCATAATACGGTGACGTGTCGTCTGTGGTTTACGTGATGTAATAGAAATCTTCTGACCCAGAATATGGTTCAGAAGCGTCGACTTACCTACATTTGGGCGACCGACAATAGCGATGAAGCCACAGTGTTGGTTTTCCGGTAGGCCTGTTTTTTTGCTATCAGATGAAAAGAATGCATCGATATCGAAATCTTGGTTGTTATCAGACATTGCTTAGTTGCTCTAATGCTGTTTCAGCAGCCGCTTGTTCTGCCTTGCGGCGGCTAGTGCCTTTACCGATAACAGGTTTATCCACACCTGCCACTTCACACTCAACCGTAAACTCTTGGTTGTGTGCTTCACCTTTAATATTAGTCACTGTGTAGACAGGTAGAGGATTTCTTCGACCTTGCAAAAACTCTTGTAGGCGAGTTTTCGGATCTTTTTGAGATACTCCAGGCTGAATAGCATCTAGGCGAGATTGGTACCAGCTTAAAATAATGCCGCGAACCGTCTCGGTATCACTATCTAAATAGACAGCGCCGATGACCGCTTCAACCGCATCCGCTAGAATAGAATCACGACGGAAACCGCCACTCTTCAACTCACCTGGACCTAATTTTAAGTAATCTCCTAGTTCGAATTCACGACCTAGTTCTGCCAATGTATGACCACGTACTAATGTTGCGCGCATGCGGCTCATATCACCTTCGTTTACCTTAGGAAAACGGTGGTAAAGATCATCAGCGATAACAAAACTTAAAATTGAATCGCCCAGAAACTCAAGACGTTCGTTATGTTTACCTGCGGCGCTGCGGTGAGTCAGCGCCAAGTGGATAAGATCGGCATCATTAAACTGATAGCCAATCTTTCTCTCTAGTTTATCAATTGGAGAATTCATGCTCTCTCGATGTGTTATGTGATCGATTAATGAATCCCACCGATGCGATTAAAACGCACACCAGTAGGAATCCATGTTGGAAGTACACTGTCTGAACCGCGTTCGAATTCGAAGCTGATCCAAATAGCAACGGCCTTACCAACAAGGTTTGCTTCAGGGACAAAGCCCCAGTAACGGCTATCGGCACTGTTGTCACGGTTATCACCCATCACAAAGTACTGGCCTTCTGGAACGACCCATTCGTTAACACCATTGCGAGGCTGATATGCTTGCACACGATCGCGGCGCAATGGGTTAACTAAAATCTGGTGTTCTACGTCTCCAAGCTGTTCGTTCAGCTGAATCAGAGGCACACCATCTTGAATAAATTGGCTCTCTTCAACATTACTTAGTTTCACTGGTTCACAGCTACTTGTACCCTTCGCCTGAATGCAGATCTCTTTACGACTGCTGTAGCGAATGGTGTCACCTGGCATACCAACAACACGCTTGATGTAGTCGATGTTAGGCTGAGGTGGGTACTTAAATACGATTGAATCACCACGCTCTGGCTTGCCCGTTTCTACCAGTTGAGTGCGCCATACTGGGTCTTTTAGACCGTACGCGTACTTCTCTACCAAGATGAAGTCACCAACCAAAAGCGTTGGCATCATCGAGCCAGAAGGGATTTGAAACGGTTCATAAATAAATGAACGCAGAACCAAAACAAATGCAATTACCGGGAAAATGGACACACTGTTCTCAACCCACCAAGGTTGAGCCGTAACTTTTGCGCTAGTTTCAGCGTCTAGGCCATTCGATTGTGCTTCAACGTCAGCAAGCTTTTGCTGGCGCTTCTTCGCCCACACAAACTTTTCCAACGCCCATACAATGCCGGTCACTAGAGTTACGATCACTAAGATAAGCGAAAATGTATTAGCCATTGATATCCCTTAAATTTCATTTCTTTAAAAATAACGAAAGTGAAAGAGTAGCGAGCTACTCTTTCACTTTCAATTATTCGTTTAATGTTGGATAAAGTTAATCTTTGCCAACATGAAGGATTGCAAGGAAAGCTTCTTGAGGCAGTTCAACGTTACCGATCTGCTTCATACGCTTCTTACCTTCTTTTTGTTTCTTAAGAAGTTTCTTCTTACGACTGATATCACCACCGTAACATTTTGCGATTACGTTCTTACGCAGTTGTTTCACTGTAGAACGAGCAATGATGTGGTTACCAATCGCTGCTTGAATCGCGATATCGAACATCTGACGAGGGATGAATTCTTTCATCTTCTCTACCAGTAGACGACCACGAGACTGAGCAATATCTTTGTGCGTAATGATAGCTAGTGCATCAACTGTTTCGCCATTCAGCAGTACGTCTACACGTACCATGTTTGATGGCTCGTAACGTTGGAAGTTGTAATCCAATGATGCATAGCCGCGAGACGTTGACTTCAGACGGTCGAAGAAGTCTAGAACTACTTCTGCCATAGGAAGATCGTACGTCACAGCAACTTGGTTACCGTGGTAGACCATGTCTACTTGTACGCCACGCTTCTCAACACACAGTGTGATTACGTTACCTAGGTAATCCGAAGGTACCAGAATATTACAGCGTGCAATTGGCTCACGAATTTCTTCTAGGTCATTAACCGCTGGCAGTTTAGCCGGGCTATCAACGTAAAGAACCGTTTTATCTGTTTTTACAACTTCATACACTACTGTTGGAGCAGTTGTGATTAGGTCTAGGTCGTATTCACGCTCTAGACGCTCTTGGATGATCTCCATGTGAAGCATTCCTAAGAAGCCACAACGGAAACCAAAACCAAGTGCTGCTGAACTTTCTGGTTCAAAGAACAGTGATGCATCGTTCAGGCTTAATTTGCCTAACGCGTCACGGAAGTTTTCGTAGTCATCAGATGATACAGGGAATAGACCAGCGTATACCTGAGGCTTCACTTTTTGGAAACCAGGTAGACGTTCAGTGCTGCCGCCTTTTGCAAGCGTCAACGTATCACCAACTGGTGCACCTAGGATGTCTTTAATACCACAAACAACCCAACCTACTTCGCCAGTATTTAGCTCTGTAGTATCGATTTGCTTAGGCGTGAAGATACCTAGACGGTCAACACCCCATACTTGGTCTGTCGACATTACTTTGATCTTATCGTTCTTCTTCAGCTTACCGTTTTTGATACGAACCAAAGAAACTACGCCAAGGTAGTTATCGAACCAAGAGTCAATGATCAACGCTTGTAGAGGCGCTTCAGGATCACCTTCCGGTGGCGGGATTGCCGTCACGATGTTTTCTAGAACATCATCAACACCCAAACCTGTTTTCGCAGAACAGCGAGTCGCTTCCATCGCATCGATGCCAACGATCTCTTCGATTTCTTCAGCAACACGTTCTGGTTCAGCAGCTGGTAGGTCAATCTTGTTCAAGATTGGCACTACTTCCAGTTCCATTTCGATTGCTGTGTAACAGTTTGCTAGAGTTTGTGCTTCAACACCTTGGCCAGCATCCACTACAAGTAGTGCGCCTTCACAAGCCGCTAGAGAACGAGATACTTCGTAAGAGAAGTCTACGTGTCCAGGAGTGTCGATAAAGTTAAGTTGGTAAGTTTTACCATCTTTAGCTTTGTAATCTAAAGTCACACTCTGCGCTTTAATTGTAATACCACGCTCGCGTTCTATATCCATAGAATCGAGGACTTGAGCTGCCATCTCACGTTCACTTAATCCTCCACAAACTTGGATTAAGCGGTCAGAAAGGGTCGACTTACCGTGGTCGATGTGGGCGATAATCGAAAAATTACGAATGTGCTTCATAGGCTTGGTGTGACTAAACTCTTTGAATAGGGATAATAAGAAAGCCGCGACGCGTCCAATCTACAGTCAGCATTGGTGGCGGCATTTCAATCAAGTTGGCAGATTCTACCCAATTTAAGGGCAAGAAGCATCATAAATTAGACGAGAGACTCACCTAGGATTCGAATCAAGACGACTTCTTGCTTGGATTTGTCTTCCATGGGTTTGGCTAACCGCTTCGCTAAGGCAATCCCACCAGCAGTAAACAGTGCTGCACTTAAGATAACAATGCCCTCGCCCCCCTGGAGTAAGGGTTGTAACAAGAGTTGCCCAAAACCAGCACCAATCATCAACATGAAAAGTGGGATGAGATAAACAATCGCCGCCGACTGAAGTAGGCTTTTTTCTGGAAAGCCAATTTCTACGATTTGTCCAGCTTTGACTAAGCTTTTGGTTTTAAGCTGCCAAAACAAAGATTTATTGCCAACAGCCTTGGTCACAATACCCGTACCGCAGTTTTTTTGAGAAGAACAGCTGCTACAACTGGTTTGTTGTTCGCAGCTCAATTGAACAAAGTATTGCTTACCTTTTTGTTCAACCGAGCTAACGGTCGCCAGCGCGGTCATCATTGCGCTTGTACCGATTTATTAAATGTAACTGACTGAGCAATACGTTTTGCAGTTGCCGGCGGAATGTCACCAACCACAGAGATCTCTTTATCGCCAATCACTAAGCTGTGCAAGGTTCTACGCCCTTGACGCACCAGCTGCCCTTTCAATGAATGCTCATCTTTTTCCGCGATATAAACCGAAAAGTTAAACAGTCCATCACTGAAAAGCTGACTTTCAACCATTTTATCGGTCGCAGCCATTTGATAGCGGCTAAGCTCTTTTGATTTAAACCCTTCAGGAATCCACGACGCTTGCCAGTTAGTTTCACTCACTAAGCCTTCCGGTAATGATAAAACTTTCGGCAATTGAGCTTGGCTCAAGCCACCCATAGCCTCAGCAATCTTATCGTTCACCACGTAAGAGATAGTGCGGTACTGTTCAAGCACTTCGCCATCACGATCCAAAAGGTCGGCACGCAAAGGAAGATTCGTTTTTTCGTCTACCCAAACCACGTAAGAGTAGCGAAGGCCATCTTTCGGCACGACACGCAGCACTTGAGTGGTGCTACCTGCTTCACGAGAGCGACCAACTTTCACAAAGTCGTAGTACTGATTCAGAGATTCGATATCTCGATTAATCATCGGAATAACAGGCGCAACCATGCTGCCTGACTGAATCGTAAATGGCTCTGAACCCGGCTCGATGTAGCTAACTTCGTTGCCACGTCGAATGACTTCACGAACAGGGCCGCTTAGATAAACAAGGTGTGCAAGTTGTTGGTCGTCGTTAACCGCATGGCGATAAACAAGAGGCTCAATACTGCTCTTCTTTATCAAAATGTAGGAGAGTTCGTAATTTAGATGCTGACTGGCCTCGTTCATTTGATGCAACAAGGCCTTTGCAGTGGTTTCCTCTGCAAAGGCTGTTGGAGACATCAAGCTGAACAGTGTCAGTGCACTGACCAGGATTTTCTTCATTCAATGTCCGATTCTAGATGTGCATCTTGCATTGGCGATGCATCACTGTTTAATCTTAGCTGCAGCTCATAATCTTCTAACAATGCATGAACGCGTTTGCGCTGCTCTTGCAAGTTAGCTTCAGATGCTGGTTTCTCAACAGAGTCACGCGTTAAACTTACTGGTTCCGCAGAACCGGCAAATGGAATCGTCTGGAGTACAGGCAACTGCTCTGGTGCTGCAGGGTCGCTACCACCATATTGTTGAACACCTAATACAACGGCTAATGAAACACACGCTGCCACGGCAACTTGTCCAAACTGTTGTAACCACGCCGGAAGCTGACGCTTCGCTTGCTGAGGTTTAGGTTGCTCTTCAATTGGAGCAACAGTAGGTTCAACATTCACTTGGTGCAGGTTCGACATTGAACCATGTGCAGGCTCGTTCTCAAGCGCTGCCGCTACACTATTAGCAATGTTCCACTCTGGAGTTTCTGGCGAATCCCCACGCATAACATCACCAATTAAATGGTAACTCTGCCAAGTATCCATGCTTTCTTGATCAGATTCTAGATCTACAATGAGAGCTTTATCGATCGTTTCACCATCCATGAGTGCCGAAAGCTTTTCTTTATCAGCCATTATTTTCACCATAATTATTACAAGTTCTAGCGTTGCAAAAGAGGTTTGATTTTCTTTTCCACCGCTTCACGAGCTCGGAAAATACGCGAACGTACGGTTCCTACAGGGCAATCCATTACTTCTGCAATCTCTTCGTAGCTCAAACCTTCGAGCTCTCGCAACGTCATTGCAGTTTTTAAGTCTTCTGGTAGCGCTTCAATCGCTCCAAAAACAACTTGTTTCAATTCTTTAGACAGCGTTAAGTTCTCAGGGTTCGATATTTCTTTTAACGCGCTGCCTGTTTCGTAATATTCTGCATCTTCTGCATCTACATCGGTTGCTGGCGGCCTACGGCTTTGGGCAACGATATGATTTTTAGCGGTGTTCACGGCAATTCGGTATAACCATGTATAGAAGGCACTCTCGCCACGAAAGTTAGGTATCGCGCGGTAAGCTTTAATAAAAGCTTCTTGTGCTACATCAGGTACATCACCGGAATTATTCACGTATCGAGAGATAAGATTACAAACTTTGTTTTGATACTTAACCACTAGTAAGTTAAATGCCTGCTTATCTCCACTCTGAACTCGCTCAATCAACACTTGATCGGTTAGCTGCTCGTTCATTCGAGCGGGTACTCCTATTGTTATAACCCTCACCTTCACAGATATGGGTACTAATTATGCGAAATGTAGTATTGACACCACCGTCTACAAGAGCACTATTGTGACTAAGCCAAATACCGAAAGTTCCAACTTTCTTAAAATTATTTGCCATTATTGTTTCACAATGTGATGTAATAAAAATAGCTATCCCTATCAATTTGGGGAAACTTGAGCAAAAGCAATGGTATTGAGCAATTAAATATTTCTAGATAGCTGTCTATATATTGATTTTGCATAGCGTTTAAGGATGACTCTGGAGAGATTATAACAGTCTTAGCCAAACTCCTAAAACAAGACAAAGTCAATTGAGAGTGGACAACTCGACTATAGCCCGGGATTTAATAAGTTTTATGAACGCAAACCGTGAACATCAGTGTGATGTATTAGTGGTAGGAAGTGGTGCGGCAGGCTTGTCATTAGCCTTACGCGTAGCAGAACATGCAAAAGTAATTGTATTAAGCAAAGGACCACGCAGCGAAGGATCGACGTATTACGCACAAGGTGGTATCGCCGCGGTGTTCGATGAGTCGGACAGTATTGAGTCTCATGTAGAGGATACTCAAATCGCTGGGGCTGGGTTATGCGAAGAAGATACAGTTCAATTCATTGCTGAAAATGCGAAAGAGTGTGTGCAATGGCTGATTGATGGTGGTGTTCCATTTGATAAAGATGAGAACAGCACAGAAGGCCAACCAAAATATCACCTCACTCGTGAGGGTGGCCACAGTCACCGCAGAATTCTGCACGCTGCCGATGCAACTGGCATGGCGATGCAAACCTCACTACAAGATAACGTCAACAACCACCCAAATATCGAGATCTTCGAGCGCCACAATGCGCTGGATTTGATCACGGAAGATAAGATTGGTGGTTCAAAAGACAAGGTGATCGGTGCCTACATTTGGAACCGTAACCAAGAACATGTTGAAACCGTGCGCGCTAAGTTTGTTGTATTAGCAACAGGCGGCGCTTCAAAGGTTTACCAATACACCTCTAACCCAGATGTTTCTTCAGGTGATGGTATTGCTATCGCTTGGCGTGCGGGTTGTCGTGTGGCAAACCTTGAGTTCAACCAGTTCCACCCAACTTGTTTATTCCACCCAGAAGCGCGTAACTTCCTACTAACGGAAGCACTGCGTGGTGAAGGTGCTTACTTGCGTCGTCCAGATGGTTCTCGCTTTATGAAGGACTTCGATGAGCGCGGTGAACTGGCGCCACGTGATGTGGTTGCTCGTGCAATTGACTTCGAAATGAAGCGCTTAGGTGCCGACTGTATGTATGTTGATATCAGCCACAAGCCTGAAGAATTCATCACAGCGCACTTCCCGATGATCCATACTCGCTTGATGGACTTGGGCATCGACATGACCAAAGAGCCGATCCCTATCGTACCAGCCGCTCACTACACGTGTGGTGGTGTCATGGTGAATAAGCAGGGTCAAACCGACCTAACGAACTTGTATGCGATTGGCGAAGTGAGCTACACCGGCTTACACGGTGCAAACCGAATGGCTTCTAACTCACTGCTTGAGTGTGTGGTTTACGCATGGGCAGCAGCAAAAGATATCGTTGAGAACATCGACCAATCTCAACTGTGCGCTGAACTGCCAGCATGGGATGAAAGCCAGGTCACCAACAGTGATGAAGAAGTTATCATTCAACACAACTGGCACGAACTGCGCCTATTCATGTGGGATTACATGGGCATTGTTCGAACGGATAAACGACTAGAGCGAGCATTGCGTCGCATTCAGATGCTGCAACAAGAAACTCATGAGTACTACAGCTACTTCAAGGTTTCGAATAACCTATTAGAACTGCGTAACTTGCTACAAGTGGCAGAGCTAATGGTTCGTTGTGCAATGCAACGTAAAGAGAGCCGCGGCCTCCACTACACGTTGGATTACCCTGAACTTGCAGAAGACAGTGGCCCAACGATTCTGACGCCAGAGAAACGCCAATCATAATAATTGGTTAAACGTGCTTAGCGAATTAGCCGTCAGCGGAAAATGATTAAACGAAAGGGAGCCGAGTGCTCCCTTTTCTTTTGTCTAACGCTTTCTTTTATCTAATACTTTCTTTCATCGAATAGTTTGGCTTCTCTAGCGCGCTCGTTGTAAGTTCGCCAGAAAATGGCGATATTCTCGCTCGCAACAGCTGTCCCGCCAAAGCAGTACCGAGTGCCCACATTCAAACTGCAATTTAACGAAGAACTGCGCCCAGATCTTATCAACGGACTTGAGTCGGTAAGTTCGGTCATTGAGTCGAATATCACCATCCTCTCTGTAATCAAAACGCCCATAGACACTATTTAGAATCACATGATTGTTTCTGAACAAGCGGATCATTAAAGCTAAGCAATAAAGGCTGGCGGCAAGTGGAATAGAAGACAGGACGATGAAAAACAAAAGGCACCCAAAAATAGTGCCTTTTGCAAATAATGCGGAATACGAAGGGTTAAGCTGAAGCTTAACGAACCTTGCTGAGGTTGTGTGCGACAATTTTATCAACCATTGATGCATGGCCTAGGTTTTCACTGCGTCCGTGGCCCATTACCCAAGTAAACAAATCTGGATCATCACACTC
Organism: Vibrio sp. 10N.247.311.14; assembly: GCF_041467715.1. NCBI lineage: Bacteria > Pseudomonadati > Pseudomonadota > Gammaproteobacteria > Vibrionales > Vibrionaceae > Vibrio > Vibrio sp. 10N.247.311.14. The sequence continues at coordinate 17,245 of NZ_JBFSVE010000035.1, read as the reverse complement.
TAATAGAGAAACAAACTCGCGCTGTTCCTGCTCTTGCAATGAATCAAAACACTCTTCGAAAAATGGCATGATGACTACATCAAGTTCTAACATGCCGCGACGGCAACCCCATTTAATTCGTGCTTTCTGCTCTGCAGTGTACATTGGCTATCCTCACCTATAATTTTTCTTTCTCGGAGTGTAACAAGTCATACGCCCTGCAACTACTATGTGAGTCACAGTCCCTATCTAAGCTCACAAAAAAACCTAGGCTGACAAAGAAACAGAACCGGATTAACATAGAGCCAAATAAAATTCTTAGGAAAGATAAAATGGATTGGAAAAACATATTTCAGCCACTCGCTCATACGCAAAATGAATCGCTTCCAGAACTGATGATGACACACGTATCAGACTGGAGTGCAATTACCATGATAGGCGATGACAAAAAGTCGTACCTACAGGGTCAAGTAACGTGCGATGTCGTCACTCTTCCTAATGATGAATCCACATTAGGCGCGCACTGTGATGCAAAAGGAAAGGTATGGAGTATCTTTCGTTTGTTCCACCACAACGGTGGCTACGCACTCATGCAACCTAAATCAGCGATTGAAGTCGAGCTCGTTGAAATCAAGAAGTACGCGGTGTTCTCTAAGGTCGATATCGAGCAAACGTCTGACGTTGTTATCGGTGTGATGGGTTCGTCAGCTAATCAATACATTGATTCTATTTCAGAAAGCCAAGGTAATGTGCGTGCTATCTCTGGTGGTACAGCGGTTCAAGTTGCAGATAACCGCTGGGCTCTACTTGTGACAGAAGAAGCCGCTGAAGCCTTGGTATCAAACAGCGCTGCGGAGAAAGTATCAGAAACACTTTGGCAATATCATGAAATTCTTGATGCTCAGCCTAACCTATCGAAAGCAGAGCAAAACGAGCACATCCCTCAAGCGCTTAACCTGCAAGCGATTGGCGGTATCAGCTTTTCAAAAGGCTGTTACACAGGTCAAGAAACGGTTGCTCGTGCTAAGTACCGTGGCATGAACAAGCGTGAGATGCGCATTGTTTCAGGAACGACAGCAGAAGTATTGTCTCTAGAGAACCCAATTGAACTAGAGCGTAGCGTGGGTGAGAACTGGCGTGGCGCAGGCCGACTATTAAACGTCTATCAATTTGCTGATAACCGAGCGATTGGTTTGATGGTACTGCCAAACAACCTTGATGACGATGTTCAGCTGCGACTGACCGCGCAGCCTGATCAAACATGGAATATCCTGCCACTGCCGTACAGCCTTGACGACGAGTAACCACGTGGAAACGCAGATTACACAATGGCTGGATCAACAGCAGGTGAATTATCGCCTGCTGATGCAAAGCAAGCCAACCACCAGCATTGAAGAAACTGCACAAGAGCGAGGCATCGACGCCTCTCAAATGGTGAAGTGCATCCTGCTCAAGGATATGGGCAACCAGTATGCGTTAGCCTGTACTGTTGGCGATCGCTCTGTCGACCCCAAGAAAGTACGCTCGGTACTGAATTACCGTCGAATGACCTGCGTGTCGCTCGCTGATGTTGAAGCGATCACCGGTTTTAAAGTGGGTTGTGTTGGTCCGCTCGCTCTCAAGAGACACATGCCGATCATTTTTGATCCTTCCATTCAAAACAACTCGACCGTAACCATTAGCTCCGGCGACCGAATGGCTGGCGTTGCGCTGGATCTCAATGATCTTATGGCGCTATGTGCACCGACCGTCGCGGACATCAGTCGATGATCGTTTAGATCATGCTTCGCAAACTTCATTTTAATATTTCATTGAGTACATTTTTAGTGTGAACCTCGTCATAAGAAGAACACACCATTAATAAATAGTTACTCAAAATAAAAGCATAAGTAGTCACAAAGTTAAATTTGCGTTATTGTAAATTTACTGACTAGCTATTAAGCAAATCAGTGCAAGTGAATCCACTGAGTAACATCAGTATCCACTTTTGTGTAATGCATCTGTGACTATTCGCCCGTTTTAGACGGGCTTTTTTTTGTCCGAAATTTACAATTTGATTACACAAACAAAAAAATCCCGCCTATTCTTATACTTGTAACATTATCACTGCTTAATACTGAACAGAAAAGTTCACGGCAGTTCACTACTCAGTATTATTTTGGGGAGGAGCTCACGTAAAAATAGATATTTACTGAAGAAAGTGCTTAGAACAGCACAAATATCTAATTAACGTCAACGCTACTGCATATAACTCCATGCTTATCACAATTATTATCTCGGAGTTTTTCTATAATATGCAGGCTAGGTAAATATAAGGATAATTAAGAATGAGACTGTTTAAGCGCTATACACCGAGTATGATTGCTAAACATGTAAGTCGACTTTTCAAAGGACGAATCTACATTTACGGCGTAGGAAAATTTGAGTTTGATAACGGTAAGCTAGTGCTACCAGACCGAGCAGAAAAACGTCACTTTCAAACAGTGAAAGAAATAAATAGTGAAATCATGAAACTGCGCTGCGCGTACGCATGACCTGATTATCTACAGAATTAAAAACAAAAAGGGTTGGCATTATGCCAACCCTTTTTTCGTACCAATTTTCGTATCAATGATGATTCGATATACCACCAGAACACTATGTCATTATCGATGAGTCACTGGACGCTTAGCTAAGTCAGGAAGATTGCCAGACAAACCCAGTGCGCGCTTCATGATCTCATCTTTCGCACCCGGTAATTGGCCCGCAAGCTTCATACCAATGCCACGAATCAGCTTCTTAGCTGGGTTATCGCCTTCAAACAGATCTTTAAAGCCCTGCATTGAAGCAATCATTTTCGCCGCCTCTGCTTTTCTCCAGCGCTCGTAGCCGCGAAGATTACGCTTGGTGCCAATGTCTTCACCCGCAGACCATAGCTTTAACAGCTCTTGCGCTAGGCTTGCTGCGTCTAATAGGCCAAGGTTCACGCCCTGCCCTGCTAATGGGTGAATGGTATGAGCAGCATCACCAACCAAAGCCACACGCTCTACCGCAAAGTCACGCGCATAACGCATGCGCAGTGGGAAGGCAAAACGGTCACCAACCACTTCACATAAGCCCAGCTTTGCATCGAACTCAGCTGTTAACTGCTTGTTGAATTCAGCATCCGACATTGATACGAGGTTCTCGGCACGATTTGGTTCCGTAGACCAAACAATCGAGCTCATGTTGCTTGGTTGCATTGGTAGGAATGCCAATGGGCCTTGAGGCGTGAAGATTTGACGAGCAACGCTGTGGTGCGGCTCTGTGGTTTTGATGTTCGCGACAATCGCACTGTGTCCGTAATCCCAATGTGTTAATGGGATATCTTGCTGCTTACGAACCCAAGAGTTTGCGCCGTCTGCTCCAACAACTAACTTAGCTGTCAGTGCTTGACCATTGTCCAATGTTAACCAAGCTTCACTTTCACCAATCGCCATCGTTTTACACGTTGCGGGCATATACAGGCTGACGTTGTCTTGTTTCTTAACCCGATCAAGCAGCGCTAATTGAATCACACGGTTTTCAACGATATGACCAAGATTAGGCTGAGCCAAGCGTGTCGAGTCAAACTCAATACGAGCGAAACTGTCTTGTTCCCACACTTCCATCGCTTGATACGGTGCAGCGCGTCTTTGTTCGATACCTTGCCATGCACCTAGGTTACGAAGAATCACTTCACTAGAACGACTCAACGCGGATACACGCACATCAGGCAGCTCACTCAGCCCTTCACTAGGCGCTCTGCCTTCAATGACAGCGATTCTTAGGTCACTGTCTTTTAGGGCAGCAGCAAGCGCTAGGCCAACCATGCCACCACCAACAATCGCGATATCAACACTTTGCATCATTATTTATTACCTTATCTTTCTACTAGGCCAAGCGTATGACGCAAAAGTGGACCTTTAAGTGGTGGAAGGTTATCTATTACGGCTAACCCAAGATTACGCCCAATGCGAGCGGTCATATAATCGTTTGAGAACAGGTGAACTAGGCTTGAAGTCAACGTGATCGTTGCGTCTCGGTCTTGTTCTCTACGCTTTCTAAAGTTAACAAGACCACGGTAACGACCTACATCATCTAACTGGGTACACAACTCTTCTGCCAAGGAAGCCACATCTCGGATGCCTAGGTTAAAGCCTTGCCCCGCAATTGGGTGAAGCGTTTGAGCAGCATTACCAACAATGGCAAATCGATGAGAGATATTTTGCTGTCGGTGACGAAGAATCAGAGGGTAACTCGCGCGCTTGCCGACCTTCTCTAATCGGCCAAGTCGCCAGCCAAAGTCATTCTGCAATTGCTCAAGAAATTCATTGTCGTTTAGCGTCATCACTTTTTGTGCTTGCTCTGGTGTTAAACACCAAACCAGCGATAAACGGTTGTCACTCATCGGTAATAGAGCAACTGGCCCATGATGGGTAAAACGCTCAAATGCGCGACCTTGGTGAGGTTCACTCGCCACAATATTGGCAATCACAGCGACTTGCTCAAAGTCGTGCTCACTCAATGAGATATTGAGCTGTTGGCAACAGGTTGAGATTGCACCGTCAGCAGCAACCAGTAACTTAGTGGTTACTGTTTGCCCACTTGTCAGTTCAATCGTCGTCAACGCTTCTTCACGTTCAACTTTACTAACAGACTCAGGACAAAGCATGGTAATTGCCGCTTCTGATTCAAGTTTCTGCTGATAGATTCGACCCACATCTGCTAACTCGACCACGTAGCCAAGCGCATCTACAGCAAGCTCTTCACTGTAGATGTCTGTCATTCCGGCATGCCCGCGATCCGAAACATGGATATCTTTAATCGGGGTCGCGACCGGAGCGATAGATTGCCATAAGCGCAAAGAATCCAGGATCTGCACCGTGCCATAGGACAAAGCAATCGAACGAGAATCAAACCCAGGGTGAGCTTGATGATCAACCTGATAAGGCTCCACTACCGCAATCGACAGTGAACCTTGGCTTAGGTGATTCAAAGCAAGGGCTAAGGTTGCCCCTGCCATTGCGCCACCAGCAATTACAACATCATACTGAGCCATCATAACCTCAAACCGGCCAACGAATTAATGAATGGTAGGCGCCGCATCTTCAGATGGGCGAGCACCAAATTCAGCATGAATCGTTAGTGCACACGCTTTTACGTGCTCAATAACGTGCTCTAGAAGCTGCGCTTGCTCTTCCAGATCATCTTCTTCGTCAATGCCTAGCTTGGCCATCTCTTCTAGATCAGCTAATGCTTCTTTTGTACTGTCAGACGCTTTATTCAATTGAGCGCCAACCAAGCCTAGACCAGAAATGAAATGGTTAATCCAATCAGACACACCATCAGCCAAGTCAAATAGGCTTGCGCTTGCGTCTTCGTCAGGCAGCAACATAGACAATTCCATACCCGAACCTGTGATTTCACTGGTCGTTACTTTCAGTGTCGCTTCCGCTAGCGTTAATGCGCGATCTGGCCAACCCATGCCTTCATTGGTGTAATCGAAGATCAGTGGTTGCCAGCTTTTATCTGCAAGGCTTAAGCCTCCGCTTAACATACCCGTTAATAAACCGTGCATCTCAGCAGGGGTTACGGCTAGACTTGCCGATTGAAGTTCAGTCGCAACCGTTAGGTAGTCAGGTAAAGTAGTTTCGCTCATCAGATAGCTCGCTCAGTTATTCTTTATATCGATAGTATAATCGTACCACTTCACCCCAATTCTGGTAAGCATCGATCCCCAGCAATTGAAGGATGACTGACTACCAATTGTTCAATTTGCTGAATTACTGTGTGCTCAAGCTCTCATTTACAAACAGTCACTCTGAAAAGCTTGAATCTTAATAGCGGTTTACCTATAGTTTCTCCCTCAGAGGAGATTGCTTCCTCATCGGTACTTGCACTTTTTCTTTCTCAAAAAATGGCGAAGGGCAACAGCCTTAAAATAGCGCGTTAAAGAGTTCATCCATCATGAGTAATCAAGCGGTAGACGTTGAAATATTAGGAAAACTGACTCGAGTGAATTGTCCACCAGGGCAAGAAGAGTCATTGATTGCAGCGGCGGCCGATCTTGATAATCGATTGAAAGAGATGGCTGAACGTACTAAGGTAACCAATGAAGTGAAGCTGCTGACTATCGCAGCTCTGAATATTTGCTACGAATTACAAACCAAGAAGTTTGAAGCAAATGATGAACAAAACGCACTGACCGAGCGAATGGAACAGCTCACGACATCACTTTCAGATGTCCTCAGTAAAGTTAAGCACGGACAGCAATAGCGTACACAAAATTTACCCTGGAGTGTTTGTCAGAGGATTCACGTCCCCGAGCCGATAAGCAATCCCTAAGGGTTAGTACTTGAGTGCTATTGAGCATGCTCGGCCCGACCGAGAAGCCTACGGTAATCATTGCTGATCCGCCTTGAACTCGCTGGTTCAAGGGCCATCTATTCTCAACGGCACTTTGGGGTATCCCTTCTTATGAAGACGCTCACACGCAGCGAATTTCGCAAACAGATCCGTATCAAACGCAATGCCTTATCTGGCGACCAACAAACTCAATCCGGTATCGACTTAGTTAAGCAGTGCATGCAGCTTGATGAAATTCAGTCTGCTCAGCATATTGCCCTCTATATCTCTATCGATGGCGAACTCGATACTCAGCCTTTAATCGAATGGTTATGGGCGCAAGGTAAGCAAACTTATTTACCAGTATTGCACCCCTTCTCTGCCGGGCACCTGCTGTTTTTACACTACTCGCCAACCACACCGACGGTCTTGAATAAGTACGGTATTGTCGAACCTCAGCTCAATCAAATGCTGGTTAAACCTTGTCAGCAACTCGACCTTATTCTTACGCCCCTTGTCGGCTTTGACTCCCATGGCCATCGTTTAGGTATGGGCGGCGGATATTACGATCGCACCTTGGCAAAGTGGTTCGAGACGGGCGAAGGTGCAGCTCCTATTGGTTTGGCTCATGATTGCCAACATGTTGATACGCTACCGATTGAAGAATGGGACATTCCGTTACCTAAAATCGTGACTCCGAGTAAAACTTGGCAATGGGAAAACAACCATTAAAGCGCTATAATCGCGCCGCAAACGTTAACCTCGATATAGAAACGTTAACTCAATATCTAAACGTTAACTTCATCATTACGCAAACGATCAATTCAAAGCGCAAGACCTTATTCAGGAGAATGGCATGACTCAAGATGAAATGAAAAAAGCAGCTGGCTGGGCAGCACTTCAATATGTTGAAGAAGGCAGCATTGTAGGTGTAGGTACTGGCTCTACAGTAAATCACTTCATCGACGCACTAGGCACAATGAAAGACAAAATCAAAGGTGCGGTTTCAAGCTCTGTTGCTTCAACGCAGCGACTAGAAGAGCTAGAGATCAAAGTGTATGAGTGTAACGATGTCGCTAAGCTAGACATCTATGTTGATGGCGCAGATGAAATCAACCCAACTCGCGATATGATCAAAGGCGGCGGCGCTGCTTTGACTCGTGAAAAAATCGTAGCGGCTATCTCTGATAAGTTTGTGTGTATTGTTGACGGTACTAAAGCAGTTGATGTGTTGGGTAAATTCCCACTGCCTGTTGAAGTAATCCCAATGGCACGTTCATACGTGGCACGTGAGTTGGTTAAGCTTGGTGGTGACCCAGTTTACCGCGAAGGCTGCACAACCGATAACGGCAACGTGATCCTAGATGTGTACGGCATGGCGATCGAAAACCCGAAACAACTAGAAGATATCATCAATGGTATAGCTGGTGTGGTGACGGTTGGTCTGTTCGCTCACCGTGGTGCTGATGTGGTTATCACCGGCACGCCTGAAGGTGCAAAAATCGAAGAATAAATAATAGAAGATTGAGTTTTTCTGTTACTTCATTACATACGGTGCCCTAGGGCGCCGTTTTTTTTGCTTTATTGCTGTAAAATTATGTCTTATTCCGTAATTTTCTTACCCAAAACATTTTTTTTTTGTTACTTTATTGTTCAGAAGACGCACAGGGAAAACGTTTGTCTCCTAACAAAGTGGTGAATTTGTTCCCCTTTCAGCCATTTTGTAGCACGTGCGCCGCATTTGCCCAACCTTTCCATTTTAAGGACGAGAACAATGGCCAAAGTTTCACTGGAAAAAGAAAAAATTAAAATTCTACTTCTAGAAGGTCTTCACCCTTCTTCTGTAGAAGTACTGCAAGCCGCTGGTTACACAAACATTGAGTACCACAAAGGCTCGCTACCGGAAGATGAACTTCTTGAAGCAGTAAAAGATGCTCATTTCATTGGTATTCGTTCTCGCACTAATATCTCCCAAGAAGTTATTGATGCAGCTGAAAAGCTGGTTGCCGTCGGTTGTTTCTGTATTGGTACTAACCAAGTCAACCTTCAAGCAGCAGCAAAACGCGGTATCCCTGTGTTCAACGCACCGTTCTCAAACACTCGAAGCGTTGCTGAGCTCGTTCTTGGTCAGGTTCTATTGCTACTACGTGGCATTCCAGAAAAGAACGCGCTTGCACACCGTGGCATCTGGAAAAAGAGTGCCGACAACTCTTACGAAGCCCGTGGTAAGCGTTTAGGTATTATTGGCTACGGTCACATCGGTACTCAACTGGGTATTATTGCTGAAAACCTTGGCATGCGTGTTTACTTCTACGACATTGAAAACAAACTGTCTCTGGGTAACGCAACGCAAGTTCATACCATGACGGAATTACTGAACAAGTGTGACGTAATCTCTTTGCATGTACCTGAAACCAACGAAACAAAAGACATGATGGGTAAAGAAGAGTTCGAGCGCATGAAGCCTGGTTCTATCTTTATCAACGCAGCTCGTGGCACGGTAGTCGATATTCCTGCTCTGTGTGGCGCTCTGGAGTCTGGACACCTTGCAGGTGCGGCTATTGATGTTTTCCCAACAGAACCAAAAACCAATGCAGACCCGTTTGAGTCTCCATTAATGCAGTTCGATAACGTGATCCTAACGCCTCACGTGGGTGGTTCAACTCAAGAAGCACAAGAGAACATTGGTGTTGAAGTTGCTGGTAAGCTAGCGAAATACTCTGATAACGGCTCTACGCTATCAAGTGTTAACTTCCCTGAGGTATCACTACCACTGCATACTGGAACGTCTCGTTTATTACACATTCACGAAAACCGCCCAGGCATCCTAACTCAGATCAACACCATCTTCGCTGAGGAAGGGATCAACATCGCGGGTCAATACCTACAGACTGCGGCTGATATGGGTTATGTCGTTATCGATGTAGAAGCCGATCGCTCTGAAGAAGCACTGCTTAAACTGAAAGAGATCGAAGGCACAATCCGTGCTCGTCTTCTTCACTAATCATCGCACTCAAAATGCATAAAAAAGGCTCTCATCATGAGAGCCTTTTTAGCATTTGGCCTATCGTAGGTAATTAGGTCGTCATGATCCAAAACCTTCTATAGCACTGTCATTACTCTTCGATCTGGTAGATCACATTCACGCGATCACGAATGGTGATCGTTGAGTCTTCATAAGAGTTCGATTCTGTTCTTGCATCCATCGCCATTGAACGCATGAGTACTGGCTGAGAAGATTGGGCGTTGTAATCCACGCGCCATACATCACCTAACTCGCGCTCAAAACCACTCGCCAATGATTTAGCTTTTGATGTCGCATCTTTAATGGCTTCTAAGCGCGCTTGCTCTTGATACTTAGCTTGGTCGCGAACTTGCAGTTGGATGTTGTCGATCTGATTAATGCCTTCTCCAATCGCAATATCCATGTACTCATTAAGATTAGCTAGCTCAGTCACTTGAACGGTCACATTACGTGAGGCGCGGTAGCCAACCAGTTCCGGTTTGCCATCTTTCGGGTAATGATATTGAGGAGATAAATACAGGTTAGAGCTGTGTACACTCGCCTCATCAACACCAGCTTGATGCAGCTTGTTTAGAAAGCCTGTCACGACTTTATCAACGGTATTTTTAGCCTGTTCAGCAGTCATCGTCGATTCCACGACTCTCACAGAGAATGTCGCCATATCAGGTGTAGCGATCACTTCACCATAGCCTGTCGTTGAAATATGAGGAAAGGATGGAGAGTCAGCCAATGATGGAAAACTCACAGCACTCAACGCCACAGTAAGAGTAAGAGACGTTGCTAACATCTTTGGTACAAGCTTCATTAGGTATGACCTATGCTAAACAAATGTCCTTTCATCATAGAGCAATTTATCGTTTAGCCAATCCAGAGCACACACTTCTAACAGAACTTTGACGCTAAAAAAACCAACAGTTTACTGAGGTAAGTGATTGTGAGCAAAACTCAATATTGCTTGGGATACCTCTTTTAATACTCCGCTCTCAAGCTGCCAATGGTGCCAATAGATGCGATAAGAGAGCAGAAAGCCAGGGGTAATATCAATCAGAGCACCAGACTCGAGCTCATCGATAATCTGTAATCGGGGGATCAAGCAATAGGCTACACCCGATAATGCCAAGCGCACAAATGCTTCTGAACTGCCGACTGTATGATTGATCACACTGTCTCTCGGGACGTTAAAATGATCATGCAGAAACTTCTTATGCAGATCATCGTATTGATCATAGGAAACCGCAGGTGCTTTGCTTAAGGTGGCGTAGTTTACGCCCTCTGCAAAGTAACGCTGATGAAAGTCAGGGCTAGCCACGCACACATAATCCATCCTACCGAGATAGTCAGCACTGCAGCCAGGAATCGCTTGAGACTCCAAACTGATTGCACCGGCCACCTCGCCACTTTTAATCTTTTCAATGGTTCTCGACTCACCATGAATCGCGAGGTTCAACTCGACTTGGCGAGACTTAATCACATCCGACAAAGCTGGTAGCAACCATGTCGCCAAACTATCAGCGTTGGTGGCTATGGATATCGATAGTGGTTGATTACCCTCTTCATTCATCAACTCAGGCACAAGCTCGTGCTCTAACAAACGAACACGGCGATATAAGCCCAGTAGTTTTTTACCCGCAGGCGTTGGCCTAGGCGGGCTTTCTCTCACCAAGGCTGGCTGAGCCAACCACTTTTCCAGCTGTTTGATGCGTTGAGATACCGCCGACTGGGAGATATATAACTGCTCAGCAGCCCTTTCGAAGCTACGTTGTTTTACTACAGCATCCAGTGCTTCAATCCATTTATAATCCAATCCGCGCATCAATTTGCTTCCTTTTTAAGCTAACTCATCACCACATTAGCAACTCTAATAATGGATTAAAATCATTAATTATACTTATTTAAAGGGTCAGAGTATCTTCGCCATATAGCACGTAAATATCGTTAAATAAGTGGAGGTTAAAATGAGTTTTTGGGTTTTATTACAAGGTTTTGGTCTAGGGGCAAGTATGATTATCCCTATTGGCGCTCAGAATGCGTACGTCCTAAATCAAGGGATAAAACGCAATCATCATTTAACGACAGCAACGATTTGTAGCCTGCTCGATACTCTGTTTATCTCATTAGGCATTTTTGGCGGCGGAGCGATCTTGTCGCAAAATGAATTACTGCTTACCTCAGTGACACTAGGTGGCATCGCTTTTCTGACTGTGTATGGTTTGCTCTCACTACGCAGTGCATTCAAAGTGCGCACCAGTGATGAGTCGAAAGGTGAGATATTAGCGCGTGGCAAGCGCACCGTTATTTTAGGGGCATTGGCAGTAACAGTATTAAACCCACATCTCTATTTGGATACCGTGGTAATTCTTGGATCCATTGGTGGGCAATTTGAAGGCAACGACAGAATTGCATTTGCTATGGGGACTATATTGGCTTCGTTCGTCTGGTTCTATTCTTTGTCATTAGGCGCTGCAAAACTAGGCCCGACGCTATCTAAACCTAAGGTTAAGAAAGGCATTGATATCGCAGTCGCAACCATGATGTTCGCCATAGCAACGGTGCTTACCGATGGACTTATTGAGCAATACTGGTAAATCTATTTAGCTTCATGAAACCAACAAAAAAGGCGGATAACCTAAGTTATCCGCCTTTCCTTATAAAAGCTTATAGTTATAAAAACTAACTAGGAATTAAGCTTCTACTTTATTCATATGTACATCCATTTGCGGGAATGGAATTTCGATACCCTCGTTATCCAAGCCTTCTTTGATTGCTTGCATCAGGTCGAAATAAACATTCCAGTAGTCAGCAGTGCTAACCCATGGACGAACAACGAAGTTAACTGAAGAATCAGCAAGCGTATGAACACCAACTTGAACGCCAGGTTCTTTCAGTACACGCTCATCAGATTCACAGATCTTAGTCAGTAGCGCTTTTGTCTTCTGAAGATCAGCGTTGTAAGAAACACCAATCATTAGATCAATACGGCGCGTCGCATGACGAGAATAGTTTGTGATTGGGCTGCCGATAACGCTACCGTTAGGTACTACAACCATTTTGTTGTCTGGCGTTGTTAGAACCGTTTGGAAGATTTGAATAGAATCAACTGAACCTGCCACACCACCAATTTCCACATAGTCACCAGACTTAAATGGACGGAATGCAACGATAAGTACACCAGCAGCAAAGTTAGATAGTGAGCCTTGTAGTGCAAGACCAACGGCTAAACCAGCCGCACCAATAACAGCAACTACAGATGCCGTTTGAACACCTAAACGACCAAGTGCAGCAATTAAAACAATCACAAACAACAAGTAACGAACTAAACCATGGACGAACTCCACAACTGCTCGGTCCATTTTCTTCTTCTGAAGAACCTTAGACACGCTATTCGCTACTGCTTTAACAATAAGGTTACCAATAAATAGAATTATCAGTGCTGAAATGATATTTACGCCATATTGGATAAATAAATCTGAATTATTTGTTAACCACTGCTCTGCTTGAGACAAACCATCCACAAGTGGAGTCTCAATCGCTGTCGAACTATCAGCCATAATGTGCATCCTCTATATAATATGCTATGGGCTAAACTGCCTTAAGCCTCATTTACTCTGCAATATAATAAACAGTGTAATTACCGTTAAGTCATTGTGTTAAAAGTAAATTAAAGCCAAGTCCTTTTTATAAACTGAACCAAGTTCAGTTTTTCGGCACGATATCCTATCTTTGACAGATTGCAAAGTCATATTTATGTAAGCTTTTGAATTATTAAAACTTACCGATAAACACAAATACCGATAACTAAAAGACTACGAAATTTATTCACCGCACGCTAGGTTTTTCACATATTTAGTACAAGTTTTTATCAGATATAAAAAAACCCGCTCAATGAGCGGGTTTTTAAAACTTAAAGAGTACTTAATTCAAAGAATTATAGTACGTCTACAGCGTTAAGGTCAGCAAATGCTTTCTCTAGACGAGCAACCATTGAAGCTTGACCAGCACGTAGCCATACGCGTGGATCGTAGTACTTCTTGTTTGGAGCAGCTTCGCCAGTTGGGTTGCCGATTTGACCTTGTAGGAAATCGAAGTTGTCAGCAGAGTACTGACGGATACCGTCCCAAGTTGCCCACTGTGTATCAGTATCGATGTTCATTTTGATAACACCGTAGCCGATAGACTCTTGGATTTCTGCTTCAGAAGAACCAGAACCACCGTGGAATACGAAGTTTAGAGCGTTAGGTGCGATACCGAACTTCTCTGCACAGTATGCTTGAGAGTCACGTAGGATAGTTGGAGTAAGTACAACGTTACCAGCTTGGTAAACACCGTGTACGTTACCGAAAGATGCAGCGATAGTGAAACGTGGGCTAACAGCCATTAGTTTCTCGTAAGCGTATGCTACGTCTTCTGGAGAAGTGTAAAGCTCAGATGCGTCCATATCAGAGTTATCAACGCCGTCTTCTTCACCACCAGTACAACCAAGTTCGATCTCGATTGTCATGTTCATTTTAGCCATGCGCTCTAGGTACTTAGCACATGTTTCGATGTTCTCTTCTAGAGACTCTTCAGAAAGGTCTAGCATGTGAGAAGAGAATAGAGGCTTACCAGTTTGTGCGAAGAACTCTTCACCAGCGTCTAGTAGACCGTCGATCCATGGAAGAAGTTTCTTAGCAGCGTGGTCAGTGTGCAGGATAACTGGAACACCGTAAGCTTCAGCTACAGCGTGTACGTATTTTGCACCAGCTACAGCGCCAAGAACTTGTGCGCCTTGACCTTCAAGTTTAACGCCTTTACCTGCGAAGAATGCAGCGCCGCCGTTAGAGAACTGAACAACTACTGGAGCTTTAACTTTAGCAGCTGCTTCTAGTACTGCGTTTACAGAGTCAGTACCAACAACGTTTACAGCAGGAAGAGCAAATTTGTTTTCTTTTGCTACTTCAAATACTTTCTGTACGTCATCGCCAGAAATCACACCAGGTTTTACAAAATCGAAGATCTTAGACATGGAAATAGTCCTATTTATTCTATCGTTTTAAGATTAAAAAACTTAAGTTTAAAAACTTGCAATCGTTTGCTCACAACTTATGCCATTCTAGCAAAAAAGTGTGATATGCAGCAAACGTTAAAAGGCGAGATTCACATCTCGCCTTTCTAAATCAATTATGCTTTAGCACGCTCTTCAAGCATTGCTACTGCAGGAAGTACTTTACCTTCAACGAATTCAAGGAAAGCGCCACCGCCAGTAGAGATGTAAGAAACGTCAGCTTTGATACCGAACTTATCGATAGCTGCTAGCGTGTCACCACCACCTGCTACAGAGAAACCTGCAGACTCAGCGATTGCTTTAGAGATACCAGCTGTACCCGCTTCGAAGTTCTTGAATTCGAATACGCCTACAGGGCCGTTCCAAAGGATTGTTTTCGCGTTGCCGATGATTTCAGCTAGTGCCGCAGTTGAATCTGGACCAAGGTCGAAGATCATGTCGTCGTCTTGAACTTCAGAAACGTGCTTGATTTCAGCTTCTGCGTTTTCGTCGAATGCTTTAGCACATGCAACGTCAGTTGCTACTGGGATAGCACACTCTTTCATTAGCTTTTGAGCCGTTTCAACTAGGTCAGCTTCGTATAGAGACTTACCTACGTTGTGGCCTTCAGCAGCGATGAATGTGTTCGCGATACCACCACCAACAACAAGCTGGTCAGCAATTTTAGAAAGAGATTCTAGAACGGTTAGTTTAGTAGAAACTTTAGAACCACCAACGATAGCCACTAGTGGGCGAGCTGGGTTGTCCATTGCTTTACCAAGCGCTTCAAGCTCAGCAGCTAGAAGAGGGCCAGCACATGCTACAGGAGCGTAAGTACCAACGCCGTGTGTAGAAGCTTGAGCACGGTGAGCTGTACCGAATGCATCCATTACAAAGATGTCACATAGTGCAGCGTATTGCTTAGAAAGTGCTTCTTCGTTCTTCTTCTCGCCTTTGTTGAAACGAACGTTTTCAAGAACAACAAGTTCACCAGCGTTTAGCTCTAGGCCGTTTACGTAATCTTTAGCTAGTTTAACTTCGCAGTCTAGTGCGTCGTTTAGGTAGTTAACTACAGGAGCTAGAGAGAACTCTTCGTTGTATTCGCCTTCAGTAGGACGACCAAGGTGAGAAGTAACCATTACCTTTGCGCCAGCTTCTAGGCAAAGTTTGATAGTTGGTAGAGATGCAAGGATACGTGCATCTGAAGTTACTTTACCGTCTTTTACTGGTACGTTTAGGTCAGCACGGATAAATACGCGTTTACCTGCAAGTTCCAGGTCAGTCATCTTGATCACAGACATGATTTGTCCTCTCAAATTTAAATAAATATAAAGTTTTGGAAACTCAGCAACCCTGCTAAGCCTATAAATTATTCAACTGGTAATTCTTTCACTACTAATAATATGTGGACTCTTAGTATTTATTTCAAGCTAAAAAATAAATAATCCGCACATTTGCTTCTAGGTCTTACTTCTTGCCTTCAGAAGCTTGCATTGCAAGAACCGTATCCAGCATTCGGTTCGCAAAGCCCCATTCATTATCACACCACACTAGCATTTTAACTAAGTGGCCGTTGCTCACTCGCGTTTGTGAACCATCAACGATTGCGCTATGGGGATCGTGATTAAAGTCGATGGAAACGAGCGGCGCTTCAGTATAGTCAACTATATTGTGTAATGTACACTGGGATGCATTAACAATGGTTTGATTTACGTCATTAACTTTCACATTTGCATTAATTGTGACACTTAAATCCATCGCTGTTACGTTTACCGTCGGCACACGCACAGATATAGCTTCAAATTTGTTGGAAAATTTCGGGAAGATTCTTTCAATACCTTTATGCAACTTGGTATCGACAGGAATGATCGATTGGCTTGCTGCTCGAGTACGACGCAAATCGCTGTGGTACGCATCGATAACTTGTTGATCATTCATTGAAGAGTGAATAGTCGTAATCGTACCGGACTCGATACCAAAGGCGTCATCAAGAACCTTAATGATAGGGACAATACAGTTGGTGGTGCACGAACCATTAGAAACGATTTGGTGGTCCGCTTCGATGGTATCGTGGTTCACACCATAGATAATGGTGTTATCGAGGTCATTGGCACCGGGGTGAGAAAACAGTACCTTTTTCGCCCCTGCAGCAATGTGCGCGAGGCCGTCATCTCGGCAACCATAAACACCGGTACAATCGAGAACGATATCCACCTCAAGGTCACGCCAAGGCAACAGCTCAATATCAGCAAGATGTAAGATACGAATGGTATCAAACTCACCCTTGTCTTCAGCACCAATGCCATGATGGACATAAATGTGCTCTTGATCGTTAGAGATTTTCTTACCGAAGCGGCCGTGACTGGTGTCGTACTGCAATAGGTGAGCCATAGCGTCAGGCTGAGCAAGCTCATTGACCGCTACTACTTTGATTTGTTGGCTTTTGCCACTTTCATAGACAGCGCGCAATACATTACGCCCTATTCGTCCAAATCCATTTATCGCGACTTTTAGCATAGTTCCGTACATCTAACCAAAATTTCGTGCAACAGATGATAACTGAATCCTACCCAAAAGGCATTACTTGAATAACTCAGCTTGTTCATGACAGATTGATCTGTTGCTTATAGAGATGAGTCTAGGAGAAACAAATCCCAGAGACAAAAAACCGAGCTCAGCGCTCGGTTTTTTTATTCATTTCATTGTTAGCACTAAGCTAGCAATCAATGATTAAGCAAGAAGCTCTTTCGCGGTGTTTACTACGTTTTCAGTAGTGAAACCGAACATCTTGAATAGCTCGCCTGCTGGTGCAGATTCGCCGAACGTTGTCATACCGATGATCTTGCCACCGAAACCAACGTACTTGTACCAGAAGT